>NZ_JRNX01000569.1 GCF_000786645.1 Halobacillus sp. BBL2006 | reverse complement strand
ACTTATGTCTCGAGTGTCTAGGCTTCGCAACTCAACTGAGCTGGAGGAGATAAAGGAAACACGGAGAGCGAAGTGATCCGATGTTGACTTATCGTACAGAAGCGACCGCAGATATAGATGATAGAAAGGTGACAAGTTTATGCATCCACTCGCTGAAAGGATCAAAAAACAAGATATGAGGGCGCTTGCCAAAGCGATCACACTCGTTGAAAACGAAGATGATCAAAAACTTGAGCTGATGAGCAATATTTTTTCAATCAAGAAAAAAGCTCATTATATCGGGATTACCGGCTCTCCTGGGGCAGGGAAAAGCTCCTTAATCAACAGGCTGCTCACGTATTTGAGAAGTCTTGATCTAACGGTAGCTGTTATTGCTGTCGATCCGACTAGTCCTTTCAGTGGTGGATCTCTGTTGGGCGACCGGACGAGGATGAATCAGCATTTTCTAGACCCGGGCATATTTATTCGCAGCATGGCAACTAGAGGAAGTCTTGGAGGGCTTGCGAGGGCGACTAAAGATGCAATTCGGGTCTGTGATGCCTATGGATTTGATATCGTCCTTGTGGAAACTGTAGGGGTTGGCCAGTCAGAACTTGATATTATGAAAGTTGTAGATACGACTGGACTTGTACTCACACCAAACAGTGGGGATGTCTTGCAAATATTCAAAGCAGGGATTATGGAAATTGCTGATCTGTTCATTATTAACAAGGCGGATCTCCCAGGCGTAGAAAAGCTCAAGTCAACATTAGAAGAGTACATGATGATTGCTCAGCCTAAAGGTTGGCTGCCCCCTATCATTAAAACGATCTCTACAGAAAATGAAGGCATGGAGACGTTTTATGAAAAAGTGAAAGAACATAAGAAATACTTGTATGAAACCAAACAAGGTTTAAAACAGCGGAAACAGCAATTGAAATTGGAAGTCTACGAATTAATTCGAGAGGAAATTTGGCGTGAAGTGAAGGCAGAGATTGACCAGGATCTAGACAAACAACAGGTGTTCCAAGACCCGAGCGCAGATCCTTATCAATTGGCCAGTTCCTGGTTTCAAGAATGGATGCGTAAAGGAGAATGACGATGGCTGAAAATCAAGTTCCTTCTTCAATAAAGGATGAAACGCTAGTTTTGAAGCGACGGAACCAGATGATCAGGGGCGCCGTTACACTTTTTATTGAAAAAGGATTCCATAAAACGACGACAAGAGAAATTGCAAAAGCTTCAGGATTCAGCATTGGAACACTGTATGAGTATATCCGTAAAAAAGAAGATGTGCTGTTTCTTGTCTGTGATTCGATCTATCAGCGAGTAAAAGAGCGGATGGAAGCCTCTATTGATCCCAATCAATCAAGTATCCAAAGCCTTGTTCATGCGATTCGATCTTATTTTCAGTTAATGGATGATATGCAGGATGAGGTCGTGGTCATGTATCAGGAAGTGAAGTCTTTATCGCGCGATGCACAGGATTATGTGCTGCAAAAAGAAAGAGACATGGTCGCCATGCTGGAACAAGTCATTCTGAACAGTCTTTCTGAGAAACGATCAGACCATGAAATCAAATTGATCGCTAACAATATTTTCGTTCAAGGGCAGATGTGGGGATTCAGACGCTGGATTTTACAACGCACATTTACCCTTGAATCTTATACAGACACCCAAATTCAGTTGTTATTAGAAGGATTAAGCGAAACAGAAAAAGAAAGCTCTAAGTAAAGGAGGAGATCGGACATGGAACAGCCGACGGTTTACCAGCCGAAAAATCCCGTTCGATTTGTCACGGCTTCTAGCCTTTTCGATGGACATGATGCTTCCATCAACATTATGCGCCGCATCTTGCAGTCAACAGGAGGTGAGGTCATTCACCTGGGCCACAACCGTTCTGTAGAGGAAGTGGTCAATGCTGCGATCCAAGAAGATGCGCAAGGCATTGCGATATCTTCTTATCAAGGAGGACACGTCGAGTATTTCAAGTACATGGTCGACTTGTTGAATCAAAAAGGTGCAGGCCATATCCGAGTTTATGGAGGTGGCGGTGGAGTCATCATCCCGAGAGAAATCAAGGAGCTTCATGAATATGGAGTTGCGCGTGTGTTTTCTCCTGAAGATGGTAGAACATTAGGACTCCAAGGCATGATTAACCTCATGATCGAGGAATGTGACTTTTTACCACCATTAAATGTAGAAAAAAGTGTAGAAGAGCTGTCCGAAGGAAATCACCAGGCCATCGCTCGGTTTATCACATACGTAGAGAACACACCGAAGGAAGAACGCGAAGCTGTTGCTGCTTTTGAAACCGCTGTCAATAAAACAGTTGATAAAAAAGTTCCGGTACTCGGAATTACAGGGACAGGTGGAGCTGGGAAAAGTTCACTTACAGATGAGCTGATCCGAAGGTTTATCAATGAGATCCCAGATAAAAAAATCGCCATTCTGTCTGTCGATCCGACGAAAAAGAAAACAGGCGGAGCGCTTCTTGGAGACCGCATACGAATGAATGCGATTTTCAACCCTCGTGTATATATGAGGTCGATGGCGACACGGGATGCACGTTCCGAGCTTTCTAAATCTATTGAAGAAGCTATTCAAGTCGTTAAAGCGGCAGGTGTAGATTTTGTTATCGTTGAAACAAGTGGGATCGGGCAAGGCGACGCAGCCATCACTGATGTTACCGACTTATCGATGTATGTGATGACAGCTGAGTTTGGTGCACCATCTCAGTTAGAAAAGATCGACATGATTGATTTTGCTGACTTTATAGTTATCAATAAATTTGAGCAAAAAGGTTCAGAGGATGCCATGAATCAGGTGCGTAAACAGTACCAGCGCAGCCATATGCTGTTTCATGATGATGCATCAAAATTCCCTGTCTATGGAACGATTGCCAGTCAATTCAACGATCCAGGGACGAACACCCTCTTTGCTGCAATTGTTCATCAGCTGAATGAAAAATTCTCTTGGCAGGATCACACCTCGCTTGAGCGTGTCGAGAAAGTAGAGAAGCAGAATGTCATCATCCCTAACGAACGCAAGCAGTATTTGCGTGACATCTCTCTTGCCGTCCGAAATTATCATAAAGAGACAGATGATCAAGCAGCTAAAGCTCGCAAGCTCTACCAGTTGAAAGGCACATTGGAAGAGATGACAGATGAAGATACGAAGGCGAGTATCAAGCGCTTGATCGAGGATTACGAGAAGTCCATTGACCGTGAGGCAAAAGAGAAGCTGGACGATTGGGATGGACTGCATGAAAGATATAGCGGTGATACGTACACGTTCCAAGTACGTAATAAAGAGATTACTATGGATCTCACTACAGAAAGTCTGGCCGGACTGAAAATTCCCAAGGTGGCACTCCCGAACTATTCTGATTGGGGCGATCGATTGACGTGGCTGCTTCGTGAAAACGTACCAGGAGCTTTTCCTTTTACGGCTGGAGTATTTCCTTTTAAACGGAAAGGGGAAGATCCGAAGCGTCAATTCGCTGGTGAAGGGACACCGGAGCGGACGAACCGCCGTTTTCACTACTTATCGGAAGGCGATGACGCCAAGCGTTTGAGTACCGCTTTTGACTCCGTGACTTTATATGGGGAAGATCCCGACGAACGTCCGGACATTTATGGAAAAGTTGGAGAGAGCGGCGTAAACATTTGTACACTAGAAGATATGAAAAAACTGTACGACGGGTTTGATCTTGTTGATCCGACGACATCCGTATCGATGACGATTAATGGTCCGGCACCGATTATTTTAGCCATGTTCTTTAATACAGCGATCGATCAGCAGATGAATAAGTTCCGTGAAGAAAAAGGCCGAGAGCCGAATGCTGAAGAAGCAGCTCAAATCAAAGCGGAAACGATTCATGTTGTACGTGGAACCGTCCAGGCGGATATCTTAAAAGAAGACCAGGGACAAAACACATGTATATTCTCCACTGAATTCGCGTTGAGAATGATGGGGGATATTCAGCAGTATTTCATCGATCATCAAGTGCGTAATTATTATTCCGTGTCCATTTCCGGTTATCATATTGCGGAAGCCGGAGCGAACCCGATCTCCCAACTGGCCTTCACATTGGCGAATGGATTCACTTACGTTGAATATTACTTGAGCCGTGGAATGGATATTAACAAGTTTGCACCTAACCTTTCATTCTTCTTCTCAAACGGTCTTGACCCAGAGTATACCGTAATGGGACGCGTAGCTCGAAGGATTTGGGCGATCGTTATGAAGGAAAAATATGGGGCGAACGAGCGAAGCCAGAAATTGAAATATCACATTCAAACCTCTGGACGCTCCTTGCACGCTCAAGAAATCGACTTCAACGATATCCGTACAACCTTGCAAGCGTTGATTGCAATTCAGGATAATTGTAATTCGCTGCATACTAACTCTTATGATGAAGCGATCACCACCCCGACGGAAGAATCCGTACGTCGCGCGATGGCGATTCAGATGATTATCAGCAAAGAGTTCGGTTTGACGAAAAACGAAAACTCCTTACAAGGTTCCTATATTATTCGAGAACTGACGGACCTTGTGGAAGAAGCCGTTTTGCAAGAGTTCGAACGCATTAACGACCGTGGCGGTGTCCTTGGAGCGATGGAACGTCAGTATCAAAGAGGGAAAATTCAAGAAGAATCCCTTTACTATGAAGGGAAAAAACATTCGGGTGAACTGCCGATTGTCGGCGTAAACACATACTTGAATCCAAATCCTCCATCTGAAGAACAAATTGATTCCATGGAGCTTGCACGTGCTTCTAAAGAAGAAAAAGAGCACCAGATCACAGAGCTCAGAAACTTCCAGGATTCAAACAAAGACAAATCTGAGGAAGCTTTGGAGCGTCTGAAGCAAGTTGCAAGCGGCGGTGGAAACATTTTTGAAGAATTGATGGAAACCGTCCAAGTTGCAAGCCTCGGCCAAATCACCAACGCTCTCTACCAAGTCGGAGGACAATACAGAAGGAATATGTAATATTTAAGTGTGGAATCGCCTTGTTCAGCCCCGACAAGCTTAAGACGATGAACGGAATGAAGTGAACTTTCTTCATGTAGTTCAACGTCTTAAGACCTCGAGGGGCTAGGCGATGGAACCGGATAAAATTAAGTGTGGAGGCGACTGTTCAGCGACGTACGAACTGGACTGAGCTGGAGGAGATAAAGGAAACACGAGGAACGAAGTGAATCGATGTTGACTTATCGTACAGAAGCGAGGGAAGTTGCGCTAGTCGCTAGGAGCCGCAACCGGATAGGATTAAGTGTGGAATCGCCTTGTTCAGCGACTTAACTCAAATATTATGTAAAAAGCGCCCTGCCTTAATAATAGACAGGGCGCTTATCCTTTTTGAGAAAAGGACTTTAGTGACCGCCACCGATTTGGTCCTCATCATGAGCCTGATTGATTTCCGTTACATATGGCTTTTTCATTCCATACCATTCATAGGTAACATTGTAATGCTCACCTGATTCAAGAAGCATCCAAGTGCTTGTATCTTTCACATGCAGCTTCTCGTCATTCACATGAATATAGTAGCCGTTTTCGTCATGTGTCTTTTCAGTAATAGTGGCTTCTGAAAAATGTTTGGTATGAATCATGCCAAAATTGTAGGTTAACCAAATTCCGACGGATAGAACTACGATTATCGTAGCTCCCCAGTTGAAAGGGTGGGTTTTCATAGTACGTCTCTCCTTTATTTTCGTCCATTACTTTCTATTATTTTAAATTAAATTAAGGAGAACACCAAGTTTCATGCGTATTTTTAGTGTGCAATAAGCGTTTATTTTCATGTATGTTTGGTTAGAAAGTTAAGAGAAAGAACCTTCTATTGATTGATTTGATTTTTATAGGGTCAAATCATATAATGGATGGTATGATTAAATGTGATTCGTATGCCTGTGAGGCCATTTATTCTATATATTGAATATAAAGGAGTGCTGGATCGTGAGCTTAAAAGAATTGAGCCAAGAGCAAATTGATGAAATTTCCATGATTGAACTTGCAACGATCATTTTGGAAGAAGAGAGAGAAGCGATTGATTTCAATGAAATCTTCAACCGTATCGCTTCCATGAAAGGTTTCAGTGAAAAGCAGAAAGAAGAATACATCGCGCAATTTTACACTGACATGAATATTGATGGTGGGTTCATGACAATTGGAACGAATAGATGGGGACTGAAACGCTGGTATCCTGTAGAGCAAATGGAAGAAGAAATTGCGAACCTTCCACAAAAACGCAAGAAGAAAAAGAAGAAGAAGAAAAAACCTTCCAAGCTTCTTGAAGATGAACTTGGTATTTCCGAGTTTGACGATGAAGATGATGATCTAGAGGAAGATCTTGATTTAACAGATGAAGATCTCGATCTTGATGATGAAGACGATGACTTTGAAGGTGACTATGAAGATGATGATCTCGACGAAGAAGAAGAGGAGATCGTTGAAGACGATATCAGCTTTGTCGGAGATGAGGACGAAGAAGACGAAGAATAATTTTAGTGGATGGTTGACTTTCAAAAGTCAAATCAGTACAATCTTATTTGGGCTCTTTAATTTCTTAAAAAGAAATGTTAGAACGCTCCCCGCGCGGTGGGGAGCGTTTTTTGTTTTTTATATGGAAAAGCGGAAACGACCATGCATTAAACAATGCAAGGGAAATGAGTTTAAAATATAAACTCTTGGACAACTTGAAGATAGACCAATTTTTTATTCAAGCCGTTCATGCCCCTGAAATGAACTATTATTAAGTAGTTTTACTATAAAGACTAATAGAGAAAGAGGGATCTTCGTGGCAACGAAATATATCTTTGTAACAGGCGGTGTAGTGTCTTCCTTAGGAAAAGGAATCACAGCAGCATCATTAGGGCGATTATTGAAAAACCGAGGACTTAAAGTAACAATTCAAAAATTCGATCCATATATCAATGTGGACCCGGGTACGATGAGTCCTTATCAACATGGTGAGGTCTTCGTTACAGATGATGGCGCAGAAACGGACCTTGACTTAGGTCACTACGAACGCTTCATCGACATCAACTTGAATAAATTCAGTAACGTGACAACAGGGAAAGTGTATTCAAATGTCATCAAGAAAGAACGTCGCGGAGATTATCTTGGAGGCACTGTTCAGGTTATCCCGCACATCACTAATGAAATCAAGGATCGTGTCTTTCGCGCAGGTCATGAGACCAATGCAGACGTTGTCATCACAGAAATTGGAGGTACGGTTGGTGATATAGAATCCCTTCCGTTCCTTGAGGCGATTCGTCAAATTAAAAGTGACATTGGCCGAGAGCATGTGATGTACCTTCATTGCACGCTTGTACCTTATTTAAAAGCTGCAGGGGAAATGAAGACAAAACCAACTCAGCACAGCGTGAAGGAATTACGTTCTCTAGGTATCCAGCCTGATGTCATTGTCTTGCGTACGGAGATGGAGATATCTGAAGATATGAAAGAAAAAATTGCGCTTTTCTGTGATATTAATAAAGATGCTGTTATTGAAGCGCGTGATGCGGGGACGCTTTATAACGTTCCGATTACTTTACAAGAACAAAAGCTTGATCAGCTGACATGTGACCACTTCGGTTTAAATTGTCCTCCTGCAGATATGACGGAATGGAACAAGCTGATCGATCAAGTCAAGAACCTAGAAGAGAAGGCGACCATTGCTCTTGTTGGTAAATACGTAGAGTTGCCGGATGCTTACATTTCTGTTGTTGAAGCATTGAAGCATGCTGGATACAGTTACAACGCAGATGTAGATGTGAAGTGGGTCAACTCTGAAAATATCACACGCAGTAATGTAGCAGAAATGCTTGAAGGCGTTGATGGAGTCCTAGTTCCAGGTGGCTTCGGCGATCGTGGGATTGAAGGTAAGATTGAAGCGATCCGTTATGCACGTGAGGAGCGAGTTCCTTTCTTAGGGATTTGCCTTGGTATGCAATTAGCTACCGTCGAGTTTGCGCGTAACGTCTTGAATCTTGGTGGAGCACATTCGGCGGAAATTGATCCGACGACTCCACACCCGATCATCGACCTTTTACCAGAGCAAAAAGAAATATCTGATCTAGGAGGAACGCTTCGTCTTGGAATTTATCCTTCTCGTTTGAAGGAAGGCACAAAAGCGCTTGAAGCTTATGGGGAAGAAGTGATTTATGAGCGTCACCGTCACCGCTTCGAGTTTAACAATCACTATCGTGAACAAATGGAAGCAGCAGGCTTTACGTTCTCTGGCACAAGCCCTGATGGCCGTCTTGTTGAAATCATCGAGGTGGAAGACCACCCATGGTTTGTGGCCAGCCAATTCCATCCAGAATTTAAGTCTCGCCCGACCCGTCCACAAGAATTGTTCTATGGATTCATTGGAGCAGCTATGAAGCAGAAATATTAATAGAAGAAAAGGCAAAGGTGACATTGACCTTTGCTTTTTTTCTATGTTGCAATTTGGAAGAAACCCCCACCTCAGGTCATCCAGAAATTGGATGACCTGAGGTGGGGGTTTCTTCTATTTAACTACATCAAATAGGGTATGGTTTTAGAAGAGCAAAATTCTACATGATTTGATAAATGTGCGTCTTCATAAAAGTTTATGAGAAAACTTGTCAGAAGCGAACATACATGCGCAGGAAAATAGTGACTGTCTATCGAAACATTAACCACACAGAGAAAATAGTGTAGGGAGTATAAGGTTAAATGCTAAAAAAATAGAAAGGCAGGGAATACCATGACAAACAAAATTCTCATAGTTGACGACCAAGCCGGAATACGGCTTTTATTAGAGGAAATCCTCAAAGGTGAGGGTTATCACACCGTATCCGCTAAAACAGGTAAGCAGGCCATCGATATTGTGGACGAAACAGAAGTGGATCTAGTCATCATGGATTACAATCTGCCTGTTTTACATGGAAGAGAAGTTTTACGTGAATTAAAAGAAAGGGATTTTCTTTCCCCAGTCATTATAATTAGTGGTCTATCTAAGGAAAATATTGAAAAAGAAGTAGATTACGCTTTTGTGCGTGAAATCATCGCTAAACCATTCGATATCCATAAGTTGAAAGATTTGGTAGAGGGTACGCTTGCTCACAGCCACTAAATTTCTTTTTTTTAAATGTAAGCGTTATATAAGGGATGAGGATGTTGCACCATGCTGAGGGTATTGGTATTCTAATACTGTAGCAAAACTTACATGGTGTGTTTTCCTATGGAAACAGACTTGTAAATAAAAGTTCGAATTCATAAAGGAGGATCTTTCATGCCGCTAGTATCAATGAAAGAAATGCTAGAAAAAGCTAAGGAAGAACGCTACGGTGTAGGCCAGTTCAACCTTAATAATCTTGAATATGCTCAAGCAATCCTTCAGGCTGCTGAAGAAGAGCAATCCCCTGTCATCTTAGGTGTATCTGAAGGCGCAGGACGATATATGGGTGGTTTCAACGTTGTCGTAGACATGGTTAAAGCACTTATGAAATCTTATGGTACAACAGTACCTGTAGCTATTCACTTGGACCACGGTTCAAGTTTCGAAAAATGTGCAGAAGCGATCCACGCTGGATTTACTTCTGTAATGATCGACGCTTCTCACGATCCACTTGAAGAAAACATCGCTGTTACGAAAAAAGTTGTTGAACTTGCACACATCCACGGTGTATCTGTTGAGGCAGAATTAGGCCGTGTTGGTGGACAAGAAGACGACCTTATCGTTGACGATGCAGAAGCTGCATACGCGATTCCTTCTGAGTGTAAGCAATTGGTTGACGAAACTGACGTTGACGTATTTGCTCCAGCACTTGGATCCGTACACGGACCTTACAAAGGGGAACCAAACCTTGGCTTCGATCGCATGGAAGAAATCATGGGTCTTGTAGACAAGCCACTAGTTCTTCACGGTGGTACAGGAATTCCTACAGCAGATATCAAGAAAGCCATTTCTTTCGGTACTGCGAAAATCAACGTAAATACTGAGAACCAAATTGCTCAAGGAAAAGCTGTACGTCAAGTACTAGCTGATCAGCCTGAGCAATATGATCCTCGTAAATATCTAGGACCTGGTCGCGATGCTATTAAAGAAACTGTAATCGGTAAAATGCGCGAATTCGGTTCTTCTCAAAAAGCTTAATAAAGCCTATGCAACAGGAAGCCGTTACGTCGTAGCGGTTTCCTTTTCATCATTATTGAAAACGCAATCATTTGACATTTTTCGTTGGTCTTTTTGTGAACTACTTAAAAACGAGGTGTATAGAAATGAAATTTTTTATTGATACTGCGAATATTGAAGATATCCGAGAAGCCAATTCTCTTGGGATTCTTGCTGGTGTAACAACAAACCCGAGCCTAGTCGCCAAAGAAGGCGTTTCATTTCATGAACGGTTGAAAGAAATAACAGAAGAAGTCGAAGGTTCTGTCAGCGCAGAGGTCATTTCTGAAGATGCGGAAGGAATGATTAAAGAAGGGAAAGAGCTAGCGGCAATCGCTCCTAATATTACGGTTAAAGTTCCGATGACACTAGAAGGTTTGAAAGCAGTGAAAGCCTTTAGTGATTTGAATATTAAAACGAATGTAACCCTCGTATTTTCTGCTAACCAAGCGCTGCTAGCTGCACGCGCAGGAGCTACTTACGTTTCACCATTTCTTGGTCGTCTTGACGATATTGGACACAACGGCGTCGAGCTGATCGCTCAAATCTCCGAGATCTTCGATCGACATGCAATCGATACAGAAATCATTGCAGCTTCTGTCCGTCACCCTGTTCACGTCACAGAAGCAGCGATGCATGGAGCACACATTGCGACAGTGCCATTTAAAGTATTCAGTCAAATTGTTAAGCACCCTCTTACAGACCAGGGGATTGAAAAATTCCTCAATGACTGGAATAATCAAAAATAAATAGAGTGAAATGGAAAAAAATGCACATAATAATGGCATAATCTTTACCTTTAAAGCGAGGAGTATTTCATGCATAAACTACTAGTCGAAGGCGGTACACGCTTACGTGGACAAGTTCGAGTAAGCGGAGCGAAAAATAGT
>NZ_JRNX01000059.1 GCF_000786645.1 Halobacillus sp. BBL2006 | reverse complement strand
CATGTTCAGGCTCCTTTCTCTGTTTGCTATTCTTTAAAAAAGAAGCAGCACCCGCTTTGACCCGGGTGCCGCCCTCCCGTTTATTCGTTACCTGAGTGATTCAATTCAATTTGTTTCTCAATAGTTTCTACTGCTTCATTCAGTGCATCTTCTGGAGAGGACTTACCTGTCGCAACCAATTGCAGTGCTTGTGCCATTGGCTCCCAAACCTCACTCATTTCAGGAATGTTCGGCATTGGAACTCCACGCTCAGATTGAACTGCAACCGCAGATGCTCTTTCGTTATCAGCAATAATCGGATCTTCAATTAAGGAATTAACTGGAGGAATTTCACCAGTTTTTTCAAAACGAATTTTCGCATTTTCTTCATTCGCAAGCCATTCGACTAGCTTCGTTGACCATTCTTTGTTCTCAGACATTGCTGATACGTGCCAGCCTTTAACACCGATGAATGTTTGTGGATACTCACCATTTGGCAGTTTTGGAAGTGGAGCAACACCAAAGTCAATTCCAGCTTCGTCTAGAGCCTGGTAAGCCCAAGGGCCGTCCATCATAGAAGCTACATTACCATCTTGGAATAGCCCATCTTTTGCAGAGCCGCCACTTTCCCCAACAATTCCGCTTGGGAAAATTTCTTCATACCATTTTTGAACATAGTTTGCACCTTCAATGGCACCTTCGTTGTTCAGACCAAGGTCTTGAGGGTTTAATTTTCCGTCTGCACGATCAAATACATACCCACCGTAACCAGACAAGACCGCATTACCAAAGTAGAAGTTGTCCCAAAGAGCAAGGAAGCCGTACTTCTCTTTGCCAGCGAAATCCTTAGAGAATTCAAATAGTTCATCAAAGTTTTCTGGCACTTCTTGCATGTGTTCTTTGTTATAGATGAAGACTGGAGTTTCCGTAGACTTCGGAAGTCCATATAATTTTCCATTGTATGTTTCAGCATTAACAGATGCTTCTGTATAAATATCAGTGACAGAACTGTCAACTTCAAGTGGTGCAAGAAGTCCTTCTGTAGCCAATTGACCAATTTGGTCGTGTGGAATAGTCAAAACATCCGGGCCTGTCCCAGCTGGACCATCTAGACGTAGACGTTCACGCATATCACTGGCCATATCTAATTCTTCATACTCGACTTCGATTCCATATTCTTCTTCGAAACTAGCAATGGCCGGCTCAAGTCCGACTCCTCTCTCTTTGTCTTCCCAGATTACTAGTTTCTCAGGTTTCTCTGGCATGCCATCTTCAGAAGAAGAATTTCCTTCACTATCTGAAGACCCTCCTGAGCTCGCTTCTTCTTCACGATCCGGCGCACAGGCAGCCAACAAACCAACAGCAAGAAAGGCGACGAGTAAGACACTTAACCATTTCTTCATCAATAAGTTCCCCCTTATATTTTCACTTCACGTTAAACGTGAATAAATGCAAAAGTTAGTGAAAACGATTGCACATTTCTTGATTCTTATTATACAAACCCACGATATTTTTGCAAGCGTTTTCTCATATTTTTATATTTTAAATTTAAATCTATTTTCATAGAAAATATACCGCTTTCATTGTTTTAATTGACTTCAAGGCTATAATTCTATACTTTATTTATAGAAAGATGAATTTGAAAAATATTGTGCAAGCGATTGTTCAGAAGGGATGATATTTTTGTTAAAAGAAGCGATCTACCATCGACCGAAAAATAATTTCGCCTATGCTTACGATAGAGAAACCATTCATATCCGTTTACGTACGAAGAGAGATGACCTCGACACTGTTACCCTTGTCCACGGGGACCCGTATGTATGGGAAGATGGAGAATGGCAATTCGAAAAGAAGACCATGGAGAAAAGCGGAAGCGATGAGCTGTTCGATTACTGGTTCGCTTCGTTGAAACCTCCATATCGACGTTTACGCTATTCTTTCCTATTGGAAGATTCAAAGGAAGTTTTGACGTACACAGAAAAGGGATTCTATGAGAAGGTACCTGTCGATGATATTGCCTACCACTTCTGCTTCCCATTCATGAATGAAGCAGACGTCTTCCAGGCACCCGAGTGGGTGAAGGATACGGTCTGGTATCAGATTTTCCCTGAGAGGTTCGGAAACGGAGATCCATCAAGAGATCCAAAGGGTACCCTCGCGTGGGCAAGTGAAGATCCAAAGCCAGATAGTTTCTTTGGGGGCGATTTCCAAGGAGTGATCGATCACCTGGACCACCTTGAGAAACTTGGCGTTAACGGCATTTATTTCACTCCTATATTTAAGGCGTATTCAAACCATAAATATGACACCATTGATTACATGGAAATCGACCCCCAGTTCGGAGACAAAGAGACCTTCCGCAAACTTGTGAGAAAATGCCATGAACGAGGCATTCGTGTCATGCTCGATGCTGTGTTTAACCATAGCGGTTATTATTTTGCTCCATTTCAGGATGTATTGGAAAATGGTATAAAATCCGATTACTACGATTGGTTCCATCTATGGGAAAAAGAAGTGAAAACAGAGCCTCAACCGAATTACGACGCGTTTGCTTTTGTACCCGAAATGCCGAAGTTGAACACTGAAAATCCAGAAGTGAAGCAATACCTATTGGATGTCGCCCGCTACTGGATCGAAGAGTTCGATATCGACGGCTGGCGTCTCGATGTCGCAAACGAGGTGGATCACGCTTTTTGGAGAGACTTCCGCAGAACGGTAAAATCCGCTAAACCAGAAGCCTATATCCTCGGAGAAATTTGGCACGATTCAATGCCATGGCTGCAGGGTGATCAATTTGATGCAGTCATGAACTACCCATTCACGAATGCTGTGTTGAAATTTTTCAATGGAGAAATTACTTTGGATCACTTTAAAAATCAAATTTCTCATGTTCAGCATATGTACCCAGAGAATGTGAACAAAGTGGCCTTTAACCTCCTCGACAGCCATGATACACCAAGAATCCTAACCTATACGGATGGGAAGAAAGAGGCCGTGAAGCTTATGTACCTTTTCCAGCTTTCTTATGAAGGTACGCCATGCATCTATTACGGAGATGAAGTCGGGATGACAGGAGGAGAAGATCCGGGTTGCAGGAAATGCATGATCTGGGATAAGCAGGAACAGGATCTTGAGTTATTTTCTTTTGTCCAAAAACTGATTGAATTGCGGAAATCTGAGTCGGCGTTTGGGAATAACGGTCGAATGTCCTTCAAGGAAAGTACAGACAATATTCTCATCTATCAAAAAGACTCTGGAGATCAGTCACTACTGTTTATTATCAATGCGACCGAGAAAGCACAGAGCGTTCCTTTAGGAAAAAAAGTGGGAGATGTGCTTCTTTCAAGTGATCAGGCTGAAGTGGAAGACGAGGCTGTGAGGCTTCCTGCTTATGGCTATGCCGTAATTGAGCTGACTGAATAGGTTTCGATTGGCGTTTCGCTGATATATTTCGTTTTTTGCCGATATATATCAGCGTTCGCCGATATGTGTCACTATTCGCCGATAAAAGTTAATCTCCGCTGATATCTTCCGCAAAACGATCATTATCCCACCTCCCCCTCTTCTATTTTTCAAAATTGATATGATAGCAGGAACCAAGGCCATTAATATCTAATCTAATCAACATAAAGAAGAAAGGTGTTGATTCTATGATTGTAAAAAATCGAGAAATTCCATTTAGCTTGAGACAGTTGGAAACTTTAGATAGACGGCTCGTTACGACTCATCCCAAATACACATTCCTCAAAGATAAGTTAGCCTTAGAACTTGCCGGCCACAAAGGTGAAATGGCTCTGCATTATCCTCTCTCATTTTGTACAAAAGACCACTTCATTTTTCACGATTTACGCTTGTGGGATGGCTCACATTTCTTCCAGAATGATACGATTATCTTAACAAGTAATTACATCCTTCTTATTGAAGCAAAATATATGGCTGGTACCCTGAATTACGATGATAAACAGCTTACTAGAGATGATCTTCAAGGGTTTGATAATCCGATTCACCAAGTAAATAGACACAAACACCAACTTAAAAAATGGCTATCCCTCCACTCCTTTCCCCTTCCACCTATCTACTGCCTAGTTACGAACAGCCATCCTCGCTGTGTTATTCAGGCGCATACTCTTGAAGCTGGCATAGTCATTCGAACTTATGATCTTCCTGAAAAGATAAGAGAATTGGATACCCTCCCGTCTCCTACACCGATCTCCCTGGATGAACTACATAATATTTCATCAGCTCTTCATAATGACCATCGCCCCCACTCCTTCAACTATATAGCCACAATGGACATTCAGCCCTCAGATTTAAAGACAGGTGTTCATTGTCCATCCTGCCGTTATGTTCCTTTAAACAGAAAGCACGGCACTTGGCACTGTCCCAAATGCCATCGTTCAGACAAACACGCCCATATAGAAGCTTTACAAGACTACAGCTTGTTATTGGATAATGAGATTACTAATGAAAAGGCGAGAAAATTTTTAAGAGTTGAATCTCCTTTCCAAACGAAACGCATCCTTCAATCGATATCTTCAAATCAGAAAGGAAAGAACAAAGGAAGAAAGTACTATCTTGATCTCTAAATCGCTGATAAAATTAATTTTTCGCTGATATATATCGGCAATCGCCGATAAAACATCCAGCTTTGACGATAAACACTGAAAACACCTCAGGTCATCCAGATTCTGGATGACCTGAGGTGTTATACCCACTCACAAATATTCATTTACGTAAGCGATGGTCTTATCGATATGAGAAACCATGCTCACATCATGACCTGAAAACGGGTAAATCTCCAAGGACTTCGGTGCCTTCACATGATTGTACACCCCAAATATTGGCTGGGGCGGACAAATCAAATCCTTCAATCCAACCGACATTCGCGTCCGGCAAGAAATCTTCTGTACCAAATTAAGATTATCGAAATAAGAGAGCGTCTCATAAACGCGCTCTATTTTTTCTGGATAACGGTGAAGAAAGTTCTCCACAAACGTCAAAGATCCCTCGAATTTTTGCTGAATCGCCAGCCCTAAATCACACATGTTCGGAATATCTGCAACTGCGAGCTTCGGTCGATCATCAAGGGCAGCCACCGCAAGAGTAATTCCGCCCCCCATGCTCGCCCCCATCAATCCGATCCGCTCTGGATCGACTTCATCTCGAGAACAGGCAAAATCAATCGCTCGTACTCCATCCATATACACTTTCCGGTAGTAATACTCTTCTTTATCCAGAATCCCTTTTATCACCCAGGAACCAAGGGCATCAGAGGAATAGCTCGAATAATCCCCCGTCTCGCCTTGACCGCGCACATCGATGACGATGACCGCATAGCCCTGGATTAACCACGTCATATATTCAGAAACCGATCCTTTATTTCCAGTGTATCCATGGAAAAAGATGAGACAAGGAAGTTTCCCTTCCGTTTCTCTTGGCACAATATAATAGCCATGAATCGGTGTTCCATCAAACCCTGCATACGTCACATCATAAGCCTTGACTTCCTTAATTGGATAATCCCGTTCGAGAAGATTTTCATTTAATGGCTTGTTTCTCGTTTCCTCCAAGGTACTCTGCCAGAATGAGTCATGGTCTGGCAGCTTAGTAGGTACCGGTTTGTACATTTCCATCTCTTTTATGTACTCCTGTATATGCTGCATCTTATAACCTCCTAAAATAAATGATTAAAACATATGCAATTCCCTTCCTACTTTTTAACTATCAGAATAATAACACAGTTCATACTATTACATTATTTACCTCGAAACCATACTCTTGTAAACTAGTAATCGAAACGTTTCACCAAATCTAGAAAGGAAGTGTATCTATTGAAAAAGTTCACCATTTTGTTCTTGGCACTCATCTTAACCATTAGTGCCGCTATGCCCACCTCCTCACTTGCTGCACCGAAAGGGAAAGAAGTCGCTTTATCTAAACAATTGAAAGCGGTATCAAAGAAAACGTATCGATACTTTGAAGACTTCACAGTAGAAAAAACAGGACTTCCCTACGATGCCGTCCGTTATAATGAAGACGGGGAAATGACTGCACAGAAACACACCTCTCCAACCAACATCGGCATGTACATGATGAGCACGATCGCTGCTGAAGAAACTGGTTTAATCTCCCGCAAAGAATCAATAGAAAAGATTCAAACAACATTGAACTCCCTCGAAGATATGAAAAAATGGAACGGGTTATTTTACAATTGGTACAACACTTCTGATGGATCACTATATACAGACTGGGGTGAATTCATTTCCACTGTCGACAATGGCTGGTTGTCTGCTGGTCTAATTGTAGTTGGTCAAGCTTATCCAGAGCTTTATGAGCAGTCTAATGAAATCGTTCAAAACATGGACTATTCCACCCTCTATACTCCTGAAGTCGGACAAATGAGAGGTGGATATGACGTAGCTGCTGGAAGTTATACGGCCCACCATTATGGCGCTTTTTATACAGAACCGCGAATAGCGAGTTACATTGCCATCGGTAAAGGGGATGTACCTGAAGAACACTGGTGGAGGATGTTCCGTACGATGCCGGAAAGCTGGGATTGGCAGCAGCAAACCCCAGAAGGATATACAACCACATATGACGGGATCGATGTCTTTGAAGGTCACTACAGCTATAACGGTAAAAAGTATGTACCAAGCTGGGGTGGAAGCATGTTTGAAGCACTCATGCCTCAACTCGTCCTTAAAGAGAAAGAACTCGGAAAAGATGCCCTTGGCCTAAACAACCAGCGACACGCGGAAATCCAAATTGAGTATGCAAAAGAACAAGGATATGCAGCTTGGGGCATGTCACCAGCCGCTACACCAGACGGATACTCGGAATTTGCAGCTACGCCTTTAGGAACCGATGGGTACAAATCTGACGGAACGGTTACACCTCATGCAACCTTCCTAACATTAGATTACACGCCGATAGAAGCGTTTAAGAACATCCAACAATTGAAACGTTTCGATACTTATGGTAAATATGGATTTTTTGATTCCGTAAACGTTGAAACCGGTGAAGTGACCAATGCTTATCTCGCACTTGACCAGGGAATGATCATGGTGTCGATCGCAAACTACTTACACGAAGGAGTTATTCAAGATTATTTCCACTCCTCCGAAATTGGAAAAGCACCTGAAGAACTATTGAAAAAAGAAACATTTTCTATAAAATAACAAGCTATGTGAATTTCCTTTTGAATTTTGAAACTAGAAAGGCACTTCTCTTCATAGAGTGAAGTGCCTTTTCTTGTATATATGTAATCTACTATTCTTATGTATGTTATTCCTCACACAACCATACCTGACCGTTGGTTAACTCAGCATAGACTTCCTTATCACATCCATTTATTATCTGGTCGACTTCTTTTTCTACCACTGATGAATCAGAATTCTCTACTTTAATGGTCGTTTCATTTACCCGTTCTTTTACTGTTCCATAACTTTCTACATAATAACCCTCGTTGCTGCTCCAATTTTTCATGGCATTGTCATTCTTTGCTTCATTATTTGCTGCATCAAAGAGTAGAAAGACTCCACTCAAGGCACCTAAAAGTACAAAAGCCCAAGCTGAGTAAAGAAAGGTATCCATTTGATTTTTTGGCAAATCAATTTTTTTCTTAGAAATAGCAACGATGACTACAATACCAATTAGGATAACAGCTACAGCGACAAACAACCATCCCAAGTGATTTTGTTCCGTTCCATATTCCATTAATACATTTTCCATAATTATTCTCACCCTCAAAATTTCAATATAATAACAATTATTCTATCATATTTTTTATAGCAGGACCTTTTAACCATTACTTTCATGTAATTAAATTCTAGCAAGCCTATTAAGCAATCGACATGAAGAAAACCCGATGATTCAGCTAAGAATCACCGGGTTCCCTTATTTCTCTTTACAGAAGAGCGTTCAACAAATTCTGTTGATAAATTATAGTTTCTTTCTACCTTTTCCCCCGCAAGCATCTGAAAGATCATGTGTACGGATAAAGCACCCGCTTCGTACTTGGGTTGACGGACCGTGGTAAGAGGAGGATGGACGTACTCGGATAATTGAATATCATCAAAACCGACGATCGAGACGTCATCAGGAACAGAAATCCCTTTTTCATGAAACGCCTGCAGACCACCAATGGCCATTTCATCATTGGCATAAAAAATCGCATCCGGTAAGTTCTGCTGAGCAATCAGCATCTTCGTAGCTCGATAGCCCCCTTCACGGGTGAACTCTCCTCCCATTTTTAAACGTGATTGGTAGGGAATATTATTGTCTTTCAGCGCGTCCATATACCCCTTAAAACGCTCCTCGTTATCATGAGAGTCGATCGGCCCACTTACAAAGCCAATGGAACGGTGACCATTCTGGATCAGGTGCTCCGTTGCCTGATATCCTCCCTGGCGATTGTTGACCTCCACATGGATGGCATACGGATTTTCTACATTACGATCCAGGACAACTATTGGAAAGTCCTCTCGTGCTGACTCTTCAATCGCTTTTGTAGAGATATTGTGAGCTAAAATAATCGCTCCGTCCACGCGTTTTTCTCTAAGGAATTTAGTCGCTGTTGACCGGTCTCCCCCAACAGAACTGCAGGCAATCAAATCATACTGATTGCTTGCGGTCACTTCCTGAACCCCCTTAATCAATTCAGAAAAATAAGGTCCGGACATATCGCTTAAAATGAGAGCAATCGTATTCGTTTTTGTCCGCTTCAAATCCGAAGCGAAACCATTCTTCTGATAATTCAATTCTCTCGCGGCCTTCAGAACTTTATCAACCGTAGCTGCACTGACTTTTTCATTGCCGTTCAAGGCATAGGAAGCCGTTGATACAGCTACTCCTGCTCGTTTAGCCACATCTTTGATCGTAGCCATAGAAATCCTCCATCTATATGGTTCATTAGTTCTATTGTAACAGTTTTCTCTCTAAATTCGATTCTACTTGATGCCGGACATCGTAAATCCTTCCACAATATACTTTTGGAAAAAGGCGAAGATAATGATGATCGGAACGACCATGAACGCGGCACCGGCCATTTGCAAGGCGAAGTTATTCGCATATTGTCCTTGTAATAAGGACAGCCCTACGGACAATGTGTAAAGACTTTCGTCATTGGCGATAATCAATGGCCATAAGAAGCTATTCCAGCCAGCGATGAATGTAAGGATGCCTTGCACGGCAAAGATTGGTTTTGCAATCGGAACCACTAAACGGAAGAAAATGTAGAACTCTCCCGCACCATCAAGTCTCGCCGCCTCAATCAAATCATCCGGAATCGTCGTCATGAACTGCCGGAACAGGAAAATACTGAAGGCGACAGCCAAGCCAGGCAGGACGATCCCTGTCATCGTGTTGGTTAAACCCATATAATTGAGCAAAAGGTAGACTGGAATCATCGTGACTTGTCCTGGAATCATCATTGTAGCCAGAACGATATAAAAGATCTTTTCCCGTCCCTTGAAGTTATACTTCGCAAACCCGTAACCGGCCATGGCATTGAATAAGAGCCCTATGAATGAGAAGAACACGATTACTAATGTATTTCTCAAGTAAACGGCAAAATTCATATTTGTAAACAAATTAATGTAGTTTTCAATCGTCGGGTTATCCGGAATGATCGTTGGCGGAATCGCCAGCACTTCACTTTCCGGCTTAAACGAGCTTGAGATCATCCAGATGAACGGAATCGAAACGAGGATCCCACCTGCAACCATAATGAAAATAACAATCGACTTTTCCAGCTTGCTTTTCTTTGTTGCTGCAGCCATAAGCTTCCACTCCCCTCTCTTAATATTCCGTATCTGATTTTCTGAATTTGAATTGAATCAAAGTGACAAGGATGATCATGGCAAACAGAATAAAAGATCCTGCGGCTGCATAACCGAATTCACTGAACTGGAAACCTTCTTTATAAATGAACAAAGCAATGGAAATCGTTCCATCTAAAGGTCCCCCATCCGTCATGACGAACGGTTCTTCGAAGAACTGCATCCAGCCAATCAGCGTTGTCACAGTAACAAAGAAGGTCGCATAGCGGAGCAAAGGCAGAGTAACATTGAACAGCACTTGTAAACGATTAGCTCCATCCATTTCAGCCGCTTCATAATAGGATTTTGGAATCCCTTGAAGAGCAGCCAGAAAAATGATCATATTAATGCCAATCCCTTTCCAAACCGCTAGAAGAATCAACGATATTTTCGCAATCGTCGGTTCTTCTAACCAGGGAACGTTCTCAACAGAAAGAAACGAAAGCAGATAGTTAAATAAGCCGTATTCGGTGTTATAAAGATAGCCCCAGATCACTGCAACAGCGATAATGTTCGTAATCGACGGCATATAAAACACGGCTCTGAACGTATTGAATACCCAGCTTGTTCCGTAGTTGAGCAGCAAGGCAATCGATAACGAGCAAATAATGACAAGAGGAACACCGATCACAACGTAGAAAAGGGTGTTGAAAATCGATTTAATGAATGTACTGTCTGAGAATAAATCCTTGTAATTTTCAAAGCCGATGAACGTGATGTTTGACCAGTCCGCCAGTCCTTTCAAGTTCATATCGGTAAAACTGATAACAAAAGCAATCACGATTGGAATCAAGCTGAATAACGATAGTAAAAGAACAGCCGGTCCAATAAACATATAAGGGTGTCTGTTTTTGAACTGTTTCATGAAAACCCACCTATCTGAACATGACATGGATAAAAGATGATGGAATGATCGCTCATCCCATCACCCAATCCTTTGTTTATTCTTCAATCAATTCTTGTGCTTTTTGGTTGAATGCTTTGAGTTCCTTGTCTAAGTCTGCACCGCCTTCAGTAATGCGTTCAATCGAAGCAAGGAGTTCTTGAGCAATCCTTTCAAAGTGTTCGGTCTGTAAACCTGGGTTCGTATTTTCCAATTGTTTCCCGAATGTGGCATAGTTCGGATCTTCTTGCATTACTGGTTTTTCCCAAGCTTTCATACGCGACGGAAGCGTATTGGACTCTTCCAGCCAGTCCATTTGTGTCTCTACATCCGTCATGAAGGAAATATATTTCAATGCGCCTTCAACGTTGTCTGAGCTTTCAAATACAGAAAGCAGGGATCCACCCATCATGGATGTATTTGTTTCTTTTGTAGGCATGACAGCAGTCGCCCATTTCCCTTCAAGATCTGGTGCCTGATCATTGATGATATTGATCATCCAAGGACCACTAAAGAACATCGGTTTTGACCCTTCTTTAAAGGCTTCGACTATGTCTATACCTTGCTGTGTTGGACTTAAGCCTTCTTCAAAATAGCTTGCATAATACTCTAAC
>NZ_JRNX01000568.1 GCF_000786645.1 Halobacillus sp. BBL2006 | reverse complement strand
TACCGCATCCCTATTTGGAGTAACGGTGCTGGGGGAAGTGCTTACTCTTATTCAGACTATAGGAATTGGAATTATATTAATTACGATCACTCTATTAAGTGCACGACAGACTTAGTAATCCAGTGTAGTCCGTGATTTCATCATCTGTTGGCTAAAATAAAGGTAAGGCGTTTGGCGGACGTTTTAGGAGAAGAAGGATTTTTATCGAAGGAAAACGAATCTAGGAAGAACAGCTATTTAGCAATTTTTAGCAACAATTCCTAGAGGAGGATGATGGATACGATGAAAATTCGACATGTGCAAGCTTCCGATTATGATATGATCTCGCCCTTGATTAATGACTGGTGGGGGGGCAGAGAAATGTCTGATATGGTTCCTAGATTGTTCTTTCTCCATTTTACTCAAACAAGTTTCGTTGCAGAAGAAGAAGAAGGAGAGGTTGTCGGCTTTCTCATTGGATTCCTGTCCCAATCGCATTTAGATGAGGCTTACATACACTTTGTTGGCGTTCATCCTGATTATAGAGAGCGAGAAGTCGCCACGAAGTTGTATGACACGTTCTTTAAAGTGGCAAAAGTGAACAATAGAAGTGTTGTGCGTGCTATTACCTCGCCTGTGAATAAAGGTTCCGTTGCGTACCACAAAAAGATGGGCTTTGAAATGGAAAAGGGGGACAAAGAAATCGATGGTGTCCCTGTTGTAACACAATACGACGGGCGAGAGAAAGACCGGGTGTTATTTGTAAGGAGCCTGGGATGAAAGGAATAACCGCATGGCCTATAAAATTGAGAATGATAACAGCTACACCTCTCAAATGGCAAACTTAGTCGCAATGATGGATTATGCGAGAAGTACGACCTTGGAAGCGGTCGAAGGCTTAACGATGGAAGAACTCGATTACATTCCGCATGAAGAAGCCAATAGCATTGGATCCCTTCTGTTCCATATCGCTGCCATTGAAAAAGGGTTCCAAATCGAACTCTTCGACGGCAGAAGACCGAATCAAGAAGAGATGGTCGAGTGGGGAGCTGCTTATAGTTTAGGAAATCAAGGGAGAAGCGAGATCAGAGGCCATTCTTTGGACTTTTATCTTGATAAGCTGACCGAGGTCCGGGCGAGAACGTTAGAGGAGTTTAAGGTACGCAATGATGAATGGTTATACGAGGATTGCCTGTGGGATGGGCACAAATCGAATCACTATTTCATTTGGTTTCATGTTTTTGAAGATGAGATCAACCATAGAGGACAGATTCGTATGACCAGGAAAATGCTGCGGGCAAAAGTGTGAATTAAAAGCGCCATTCACTCCTGAATGACGCTTTTTTTGATTAAGACTTCCAAGAAGGAAGCATCTTATTAAGTGGTTTGTCTTTACGATACCCGAGTACATATTCCGCCTGCATGATCGTATGAATTTCTCGTGTCCCTTCATAGATGACCGGCGCTTTAGAATTTCTTAAATAACGTTCGACGGGATATTCGTTGGAGTACCCATAAGCGCCGTGAATTTGAACGGCATCGTCCGCAGCTTGGTTGGCAAAATCACATGCTTGCCACTTTGCCAAGGAAGTTTCTCGTGTATTCCGTTTGCCATCATTTTTCAGTTCGCCTGCACGATATACAAGTAAGCGACTCATTTGGAGACCTGCTTCCATCTTCGCAATCATTTGCTGGACGAGCTGGTGCCTGCCAATCTCTTTGCCAAATGTTTTCCGGTCATGACAATAGTCGATACTCGCTTCCAAGCATGCCATAATCTGCCCGCAGGCTCCGGCCGCAACGGTAAAACGGCCGTTATCCAAAGCGGCCATGGCAATTTTGAATCCATCACCTTCTTCACCGAGGAGATTCTCTTTAGGTACTTTTACTCCATCAAAAAACAGCTCTCCAGTATTTCCTGCGCGAATCCCGAGCTTTCCTTTCGTTGATTTGGAGGAGAAGCCTTCCATCGTCCTTTCCACAATAAAAGCGGAAATACCATGATGCTTTTTGCTTTTATCCGTGTAAGCAAAAACAAGAAAATGATCAGCTGCATCACAGAGAGAAATCCAGGTTTTCTGGCCGTTAAGCACATAATGATCGCCTTCTAGCCGAGCCGTTGATTGTAAAGCGGCTACATCAGAACCCGCTCCAGGCTCTGTCAGTCCGAATGCTCCGACTTTTTCCCCTTTAGCCTGCGGAATCAAATATTTCTGCTTTTGCTGTTCCGTACCCCACTGAAGCAGCGACATACTGTTCAATCCTGTGTGAACAGAGACTGCCGTTCGAAACGCGGTATCGCCTCGTTCCAGTTCCTCACAGACAATCGCCAATGCATTATAATCCATGCCGCTTCCACCATACTCCGTCGGAATACATACACCCATCAGTCCAAGAGAGGCAAGCTTAGTAAAGATGCTAGTTTCAAAGTGTCCTTTTGCATCCCAATCTCCGATATAAGGCATAATTTCTTTATCTACAAAATCTCTCACCGTTTTCCGGAGCATGACTTGTTCATCGCTGAAGTCAAAATTCATACAATCACTCCTCAGATCGTGTTGGATTTTCTTAAGTTTTCAATTTGAGAAGGCGTATAACCTAACGCCTGCAATATTTCCATCGTATGTTCCCCTGGTTCCGGAGGATGCTGCTTTATTTGGGTTGGTGTCTTTGAGAGCTTCAACGGACTGCCTATCATTTTGACTTGGCCGGCTTTAGGATGGTCTGCAGAAACGAACATACCGCGAGCTTCTAAATGACCGTCGTTCACTACTTCCTTCAACGTCTGGATCGGTCCGAACGGAATATTGGCCTGGTGGCATTTTTCCTTCCAATAGGTAGTCGGTTGCGTGGAAAAAGCTATTTGTAAAATCTTAGTCAGCTCTTTCCGGTTTTCGACTCTCGCAGGATTGGTTCGAAATCTAGTATCAAATATCAAGTGAGTCTGGTTGATGACGTGACAGAGAGCAGCAAATTGATGGTCATTTCCGACGGCAATGACCATTTCACCATCACTGGAGTGAAAGGTCTGGTAAGGGACGATATTTGCATGATGATTGCCTAATCGCTCTGGAACTTGTCCAGTCATCAGGTAGTTGCTTCCAATATTGATGAGCGCGCTCACAGCGGAATCATATAAGGAGAGGTCGATTTTCTGTCCCTCCCCAGAGTGGGTTCTTTCCAATAGGGCAGCCTGGATCCCAATACAGGCATACAAGCCTGTCAAAATGTCCGTAATCGCCACGCCTAACTTTTGAGGTCCAGAGTCATCGTCTCCAGTAATGCTCATCAGTCCGCTCATAGCCTGAATGATGAAATCATAGCCTGGAAGGTTCTTGTTCGGCCCAGTTTCTCCAAACCCCGTAATGGAGCAGAAAACTATGCCGGGATTTAGACTTCTAAAAGTTTCATAATCAAGTCCCAGTCGTTCCATTGTCCCTGTTTTAAAATTGTGAAGGACGACATCGCTCTCTTGTACAAGCTTTTTAATGATTTCTTTTCCAGCTTCTGATTTTAAATTGACGGTAATGCTTTGTTTATTACGGTTCGCACACAAATAATACGCACTGACACCTTCTTGAAATGGAGGTCCCCACTTTCTTGTGTCATCGCTTCCTCCTGGTGCTTCTACTTTTATCACTTCTGCACCAAGATCACCCAAAATCATCGAGCAATAAGGTCCGGCGAGAACTCTTGTCAAATCGAGGACCCGAATCCCTTCTAACGCTGCAGTCAGGTGAATCACATCCTTTCTCCATAAGAAAAGCCAGAAGAACCCATACAATGTATGAATCCAACTGGCTTGGGATCTACTAGAATCATTGGAATAGAGGCATAGGGTCTGTCCTCATAGTATTGAAGTTACATTATATCTTATCGAGAAAGGGAAGAAATTATGATTATGAATTGAGCAATCATAAACCAAATTTTTTTTAATAGGATGTAACAGTAGGCATTAAAAGTGGAAGGGCCTTGAGCGCTCAATGATATTATAGAGCCTCAAAAAAATATTTATTATACCTTTGATTCGGGGGTTTGGAAGATGATCTATGGTTCAGAGCAAGTTAAAAGTTTACCTCCTTATCTGTTTTCTATCTTTCATCAAAAAAAGAAGCAGTTGGAAGAGAAGGGGATCGACGTCATCGATCTAGGAATCGGAGCCCCGGACCTGCCCACACCATCTTTTATCATCAAGCGGTTAAC
>NZ_JRNX01000567.1 GCF_000786645.1 Halobacillus sp. BBL2006 | reverse complement strand
TTTTCTTTTTTCTCTTCACATTTAACTGTGTAGGTTACAATAAGGAAAGAGAGCGTTTGAAAGGGAGGAAATCATATATGAAATCAGATATTGAAATTGCCTTAGAGGCTGAAATGAAACCCATAAGGGAAGTTGCAGCTCACCTGAATCTTACAGAAAATGATTGGGAGCCATACGGGCACTACAAGGCAAAGCTTTCGGATCATCTATTGAAAAGGTTATCCGATCGTCCAAGTGGCAAAGTCATATTGACGACTTCGATTAACCCCACTCCTGCAGGCGAAGGAAAATCGACGATCACAGTTGGGTTAGGCCAAGCATTGAACCAATTGGATAAAAAAGCAATCATTGCATTGAGAGAACCTTCATTAGGACCTACGATGGGGATAAAAGGAGGGGCGGCTGGCGGAGGATACTCGCAGGTGGTCCCTATGGAGGAAATTAATTTGCATTTTACGGGTGACATCCATGCCATAACAACGGCTAATAATGCCCTATCTGCCTTTATTGATAATCATATTCACCAAGGAAATGAGTTAAATATCGACCCTCGACGTGTGGAATGGAAGCGCGTACTGGATATCAATGACCGAGCTTTGAGACAAGTTGTTGTCGGTCTAGGGGGTCCAGTAAGAGGGGTTCCACGTGAGGATGGATTTAAAATCACCGTAGCTTCTGAAATTATGGCGATTTTATGCTTGGCTAATGATTTAGAAGATTTGAAGAACCGCTTAGCAAAGATCGTGGTCGGCTACACTTATGATCGGCAACCTGTAAGTGTTGAACAGTTAGGCTATGAAGGAGCACTCACGCTTTTACTAAAAGATGCGATAAAACCGAATTTGGTTCAAACTCTCGAAAATACCCCTGCTATCATTCACGGCGGTCCTTTTGCTAATATCGCACATGGATGCAACAGCGTAGTGGCTACTAAAATAGCATCAAAACTAGGGGAATACGTCGTTACTGAATCGGGTTTTGGTGCGGATCTAGGTGCAGAGAAGTTTCTTGATATCAAAACCCGTGCTGGAGAATTTGAGCCTGACGCCGTTGTCATCGTAGCCACAATCCGAGCATTAAAAATGCATGGTGGTGTAGAAAAAAAAGAGCTTGAAAAGGAAAACCTTGAGGCATTAGCAAAAGGAGTAGAAAACCTGAAGAAGCATATGGAGACAATTGAAGGCTTCAATCTGCCTTTCGTTATCGCTGTTAACCGTTTTCCGGCAGATACAGAAGCTGAGTTGAATTTCTTAATCGATTGGTGTGAAAAACAAGGTGCGCCGGTTTCGTTGGCTGATGTCTTTACGAAAGGTGGAGCAGGCGGTCTGGAACTGGCAGAGGAGGTTGTCCGCTTATGCGAGAAAAAAACCGGTCGTCTTCAATATACTTATGAGTTGAATGATACGCTTGAACAAAAGATCCACAAGATCGCGACGAAGATCTATGGCGCGGATGGAGTGGAGTTTTCATCAAAATCTAGAAAACAGTTGAAACAGATGGACAGCCTCGGTTTTGGAAGCTTACCCGTATGCATGGCTAAAACCCAGTATTCATTATCTGATGACCCGACAAAACTGGGAAGACCTGAAGGGTTCACAATTTCAGTTAAAGAATTGCATCCTTCGGTTGGTGCAGGATTTATAGTTGCTCTAACGGGTGATGTTATGACGATGCCGGGTCTGCCTAAGAAACCGGCTGCTCTCCAAATGGATGTCACAGAGTCGGGAGTCATTAAAGGATTATTTTAAACCGCGTCCCTCTGCATGATCCTGTGCAGAGGGTATCATTTTTGCTAAAATGGCAGTAATACATAAAATGAGGGAGGAAGCGCTTTGGGGATTAACATCGGACTGACTGGATGGGGGGACCATGCCTCATTATATACGGATCATACAAAACCTGCTAACAAGCTTTCAGAATATGCTTCCCACTTTCCTGTTGTTGAGGTTGATACGGCCTTTTATGCGATTCAGTCTCCTGACCACTATCAAAAGTGGATCCAACAAACGCCTGAATCCTTCAAGTTTGTTATTAAAGCATTTAATCAGTTGACTGGCCATGATCGTGAATCAAGGTCTATTCAAGAAGCGAAAGATTTGATGAAACGGTATGAAGAATCTATCCAGCCGGTGGTAGAAGCTGAAAAGTTGGACGCCTTGTTATTTCAATTCCCTCCATGGTTTGATGTTCGAAAACAGCACATTCAAAAGCTCCGCCTTATCCGGGAATGGTTGCGCGATTATCCGCTCGCCCTTGAGTTCAGGAATCGAACCTGGTTTCAGCCTGCCTACAAAAATCAGACGTTATCGTTTATGAAGGAGCATAACTGGATTCACGCCATATGCGATGAACCACAAGCAGGTGAAGGTTCTGTGCCTCGCATATTGGAACCGACCCATCCTGAGAAGACTCTGATACGTTTCCATGGCCGTAATGTCCATGGCTGGAATAAGAATGGGCGTGAAGATTGGCGCAAGGTTCGTTTTTTATACAAATATAACGATGAGGAGCTTAAGGAGTGGGCAGACCGGATAGTTGAACTTAAAGAAAAGACTCCAGACATAACCATGCTTTTTAATAACAATTCCGGCGGCGATGCTGCCGATAATGCTAAACAGATG
>NZ_JRNX01000566.1 GCF_000786645.1 Halobacillus sp. BBL2006 | reverse complement strand
TGGAATCCAGATGCCACTTTTGATGAGCGCGGCGCTATGCTCAGTTTTTACTGATAAGCCTCATGCTAATTGATCTGACTCTTACGAACACATGAAATATTTTAGAATATGTAATCGTGCAAGTAGTTAAACACTTCATATTTATTGTGTTTTTCATTGTATTTTCGTGTAGGGGTTAATATTCGGTTAAAGGGCTGGGACAATAGTGTATTAGCCATTTTATAATCCGAACGATGGAATGAGATTTCACCATCGTTCGGATTTTTTTATGCTAGATTAGCGTAACATTTCCCTATATTACAATAATTTATAATTTTGTAATATAGGGTGGAAGGATGTCCTATCCGACAGAATGCTTCGCTGCTGAAAACGAAGCAAGTACAATAAGGATTTAGACCATTTTAACCTAGGAAATAAACGGAGACTTCTTGCGAGCGGGAGGCATCGGTGAGACCCCACAGTTCGCAGCACACGGAGGCTCATCAGCCGCCCGCAATAGCGAAGCGGTCACTCAAAGTAACAAATAAATTCTGAAATTCCCTACCGTTAGTTGAGGATGCTTTTAATAATCCCAGCACCTTTTTGATGCGATTTTGGAATTGAAAGACGCAGATCTTTAGATGTAAAGAAATGTAAATACTCCCTTTTATAAGTTTTATGGGGATAAGAGTTTGGGTATAGCCCTTCAACAAGAAGTAATACTCACGAAAAGGAGAATTCAATTGCGATTTTTTAGTATAGGACTTGTCATACTAGCTGCTGTTTTATGGGGGATATCCGGTGGCTTAGCTGGAATATTAATGGATAAAGGCTGGGATCCTCTTGTCATCTCCTTTTATAGAGGTGCAATTGGTCTTATCTGTCTTCTTATATGGCTTGCCTTTGACCATAAAGGAGAAGGAAATGAAAATCGAAAGAAGACAATCATATGGTCTATACTGGCAGGTATCGGTGTAGCTGGTAACTTTAGTTTTTATTTTCTCAGCATTTCCGAATCAGGTGTAGCTGTAGCCTCCACCTTAATGTACACAGCTCCA
>NZ_JRNX01000565.1 GCF_000786645.1 Halobacillus sp. BBL2006 | reverse complement strand
CAAATACTTCGGCGGTGAAGGGGCGACAACTCTATTTGGCATGAGCGCTACTTCGATGTCGTTCTTAGTCTGGATCGTTGTATTGATGGTCTATGTGTATATCGCATCGACGCTGCCAGTCTGGAAGCTGCTGCAGCCGCGTGATTATATCAACTCTCACCAGCTAATTGTCGGACTTGGGCTTTTATATTTGGGCTTGCTTTTCACAAATCCTGAAATTACAGCACCAGTTACCAATGCTTCTGCAGATACTTCCTGGTTCCCGCTGCTGTTCATTACCATTGCGTGCGGGGCGATCTCCGGGTTCCACGGACTCGTATCTTCGGGGACCTCTTCGAAGCAATTGAATAATGAAAAGGATGCACGGTTCGTCGGTTACTTGGGATCCGTTGGTGAAGGTGCACTCGCCCTTGTAGCTATCATCGCCGTTGTTACGTTCTTCCCGACAGCCGGAGAATTCACAGCGACGTATAGCGGTTTTGCGGCTGCCAGTGGAGCAGGCTTGGGGGTATTTATTCAAGGAGCGGGACAGCTTGCGGCAGGATTAGGCATTCCGCCGATGGTCGCTTCAACGATTGTATCGGTAATTGTTGTCAGTTTTGCAGCAACGACCTTGGACTCATCCGTCCGACTCATGCGCTATATCATTGCTGAGCTCGGAACGGAATACAAGATCAAGCCACTGACGAAAACGCATGTGGCCACAACAGCTGCTGTTGTATCCAGTGCGATGCTGACGCTGATCCCACAAGGACCTAAAGGCTTTGGCTCAGGCGGATACCTGCTTTGGCCGTTGTTTGGGACTTCCAATCAGCTGCTTGCAGGAATCAGCTTGCTGTTGGTTTCGATTTGGCTGCGGAATCAGGGAAGGAATTATTTGCCGACATTAATTCCTATGCTGTTCCTCATGTTCATGACGTTATGGGCGATGATCGACCAAGTACTCACGGAGTGGGCGCCTTGGGCCGAAGGAAGCGACTGGATGTTATTCAGCTTTGGTGCCATCATCCTCGTATTTACGTTCTGGATTCTCTTGACGGCAATATCTGCTCTAAGAAAAGGAAACCGCGACTCTGTTCAGAGGAGTGCATGATAAAGAGCCGCACGTAAACGCGTGCGGCCTTCCTTTTTTCGACGATTTCAGTAGTTAACTGTCCGTCGAAGTCAGTACGTGAGTCGCTGCTATGAAATCCGCCATTTTTCTTTGTTGTTTCAAGAAAGCATCCGTGAGTTTCGATTAAGGAGGATTAAAAAATGGTTGAAGTCATGATTATTCGTCCGGAAAAAGAAATTGGAATGGGCTGCTGTGGTGGCGTATGCAGTGATGAAGATGGATTTATCCAAATGGAAGATGAGTTCAAACATCATGATGAAGATCGAGAGCAGCTCGGGAAATTATATCAGCAGACGTTGAGCGACTATGGAGATCAAGTGCAAATTACTTTTCTTGATCCGAGGAACTTACTGGCGATAGGAATGTATTTTTTCAAACAAGCAAAAGAAAGACGCATCTCTTTTGCAGCGTCTTTGCGACATGTTTTCTTCCATATGCAATATAATGCGATTTTCGTAAATGGGAAAATGGTGAAAGGCTTGAACGATTATCATACACAACTTAGAAAAGTGTTAAATGAGTGAGGAGAGGTAGTATGCAAAAAAAATATTCTATAAAAAGATTAGTGGAGCTCTATGATGAAATCCTCAGTCTTCCTCACAAGCAAGAAATCGCACGAGAGCTAAGAGATGAGGACGATTTGTTCATGCTGCTTGTGTATTCAGATATGCTTGGAATTCCAAATCCTGCGTTCTATTATACATTAGAATTATATCCCTATATTATTGAAAAATTTCATGATTGGCATCTCCGAATGGGGATGGAAAAGTCACCATTAGATGGTATTCGTTGCTGTTAACGAACGAAAAAAGGGGGGGATATGATGAAACAAATCCATGACAAGAAAATATTATTCGTCGGAGGAAAAGGAGGCGTGGGAAAATCAACCTCTTCAGCAGCTCTGGCTGTCGCTTTTGCTCGTGAGGGATTTAGGACGCTGGTCGTTTCTACTGACCCAGCCCATAATCTTGGCGATATTTTTCATAAACAAGTGAGTCATAAGAAAACGAAGTTAGAGGAAAATTTATGGGGTATCGAAGTCAATCCGAATATAGAATCCAAGCGATACATTGAAGGCGTGAAGGATAACTTAGAAGGTCTCGTTAAGTCGAAAATGGTTGAGGAAGTCCATCGTCAAATTGATATGGCGAGCGCTTCCCCTGGAGCAGATGAAGCGGCTCTCTTCGATCGATTGATCTCGATTATCCTAGAAGAATCAGATAGCTTTGATAAAATTGTATTTGATACAGCACCGACCGGTCATACGATTCGCTTGCTCACGCTTCCCGAACTCATGGGCGTTTGGATTGATGGGATGCTCGAGCGCAGGAAGAAAGTGACCGATAATTACACGGAACTTTTGAATGACGGAGATCCAGTCGATGATCCTATTTATTCGATTCTCCAAAATAGAAAAGAGAAATTTGCTGCTGTAAGAAAGATCATCTTAGATGAGGAACAAACGGGATTTGTCTTTGTGCTGATTCCTGAGCGACTCCCTATTTTGGAAACGGAAAAAGCGATTGAGCAGCTGGGACAGCATGATCTCCCGGTACGAACACTGATCGTGAACAAAGTTTTGCCTGAGCATGCAGACGGTGCTTTTTTAGAGAAGCGAAGAAAACAGGAGAAAGCCTACTTGGACGAGATAGAGAAAAGATTTGCCAAGCAGCAGTTGATCCGTGTTCCATTGTTTGAAGAGGATGTATCGGATATGGAGAAGCTTGGGGTGTTTGCGGAGCATGTGAGAAAAAAGGTTAGAGTATAATGGAAGCCTCATGAGCGATTTCATGAGGCTTTTATGCTCCAGGAGAACCACTCTCCTTTTTGATTGTATATAAGCTCTTAGTTGAAAGCTCTCCATTGTTGAAGACTCAGCTTCGTGATAGTTGGATCCGTTTCTTTATGAGATCTCCGGTTGGCGGGGAAAGCGAGCCCTTCCCCAACGACCCAAAAACCACACTAACATCTAAAATCAAGTCCTCCACAGTCCTGCACTTATTATGAATAATCTTTATGATATAAAAATAGCTGTCAGGAAAGTCCTGACAGCTATTTTAGTATGCGGTTAAACCAGCCGGAACTTCTTCGACTTTACATCACGGCTGTTCGTTCCTACAAAAACCTCAAAGTCACCAGCATCACTTTTGTACTCCATAGTGGCATGATAGTAACGCAGTTGACTCTCATTCACCTGGAAAATGACTTCCTTTGATTCACCTGGATCAAGTGAGATTTTTTTGAAGTCTTTTAATTCTTTAAGCGGGCGCACAACGTCCCCAACTAGATCACGAATATAAAGTTGGACAATTTCATCCCCACTTGTGTCTCCCGTATTGGTTACTATCGTAGTCACAGTCAATGGTTGATCTCGAGTCAACTGATCAGACGATAAATTCAAGTCTCCGTATTCAAATTGAGTGTAACTGAGACCATAACCGAATGGGTAAAGGGCCTCGTTCGGGATATCTAAGTACTGCGATACATACCGTTCCTGGGCATCTGGTGCATCTTTCGGCCTCCCGGTATTGTAATGATTGTAATAGATCGGAACCTGACCGACGGAATAAGGCATCGACATCGACAGCTTCGCGGAAGGATTGACCTTACCGAAAATAATATCAGCCAGTGCGTTCCCGCCTTCAGTGCCCGGGTACCAGGCTTCAATAACGGCATCAGCGTTCTCGATGACTTCTCTCAAGTCCAAAGGCCGTCCGTTAAACAAAACAGCGATGACAGGTTTTCCGAGTGATTTTATTTTCTTCAGAAGATTGAGCTGAACTTCCGGAATTCGGATGTCTGCTCGGCAGCCGGCTTCTCCGCTCATATCGGAATGTTCTCCCAGAGCAACTACGACAGTTTCCGCATTTTCTGCTTGATTCAGTGCTTCTTGTAGTTGGTCATCTGTTCCGTCTTCAATGCCGCAGCCTTCAGCGATAAACAGTTTGTCCTTTTCAATGTGACTCGCTAAGCCGTGATCGACAGTAATAGTGTCTTCCGCTGATCCGCCCCATGACCAAGGACCGAGAATGTCAGTACTTTTGGCAAAAGGTCCAACAAGTCCGATGTTTTGCTTTGTATTTAACGGCAGCACGTCTTCGTTTTTTAATAGGACGATTGATTTACTGGCAAGCTCTCGAGCAGCTTCCCGGTTTTCTTTTGATAAGATGACTTCTGCTTCCGTTTCTTCGCTTGCTCCGCGGTAAGGATTCTCAAACAGACCAAGTTTCTTCTTCAGTCGAAGGATGCGCAGGACAGCTTCATCTACGATCCCTTCTTCCAACGTTCCTTCTTCAATCAATTCCTTGACGTGATTCGTGTAGCAGGAGGTCATCATTTCAATATCAACGCCGGCCTTCATAGCTTTTTCGGCAGCTTGCTTCGCATCTACTGCAACTCCGTGAGGAATTAGTTCTTTCACAGCCCCCCAGTCGGAAATCAATGGACCATCGAAATCCCACTCGCCTCTCAAAATTCCTCGCATCAATGCTTCATTTCCAGTGGAAGGAATTCCGTTTAGAATATTGAAAGCCGTCATAACCATTTCGCAGCCTTCATCAAGAGCAGCTTTGTATGCGGGGAGGTAATTTTCGCGAAGCTGCCATTCAGACATGTCTACGGTATTGTAATCTCGACCTGCTTCTGGTGCACCATAGGCAGCGAAATGTTTCACACATGAAGCCACTTTTGAATGATCATTTTCAAGGTCGCCCTGAAATCCGCGGACAAAGGATCGAGCGAATTCACTATTCAAGTGAGGGTCTTCACCTGTCCCTTCCATCACTCTTCCCCACCGTGGTTCGCGGGAAAGATCGACCATTGGCGCAAACGTGACATGAACACCGGCAGCCGATGCTTCCTGCGCTGCAATCGAAGCGCTTTTTTCGGCGAGTTCTAAATCCCAGGAAGAACCAATGGCTAAAGGTACGGGGAAGATGGTTTTAAAGCCATGGACGATATCAGACATAAACAATAAAGGAATTCCAAGACGGTTTTCTTCCATATGTACCTTTTGAATGTTGATCGTTTCTTTTGCGCCAGAAGCTCCAAGAACAGATCCGGTACGGGGAATGTCCTCTTCACTAATATTCATTTGAACCATCGGACCGGTAATTTCGCCTCGGTCTGTAGCCCCTTTAAAGAAAGGAGTCGCAAGCTGCACGAGCTGGCCGACTTTCTCTTCTATTGTCATTTGGTTTAGTAATTGAGTAAGATTCACATCGGTCATTTAAAATCCTCCCTAAAATAAAAATGAAACGTTTCGAATTAATTATAATTGCAGTATAAGCGGGGTGTGAACATCCGTCAACCTATAAAATCCTTATTAAACAATGTTTTTAAAAAATTTTATAAAAATTCAGGAAAGTTGTTGAAAGCGGATACATTTTAAATTATAATGCAGTTATCGAAACGTTTCAATAAAAACATTACCGAAAGGGTGCTTTTTCAGTGAAGTGGAAATTATTGACCTTGTTATCTGTACTTATTCTATCAATGGCGTTAACTGGCTGCTCGAACAGTTCTTCATCTAAGGAGGACGACAACACCGTCACCGTGTGGGCGATGGGGGAAGAAGGTAAGAAACTTCAGGAGTTCAGTAAAAAATTCGAAGAAAACAATCCCGATTTGACCGTCGATGTACAAGCCATTCCTTGGGATACGGCGCACGATAAATTATTGACGGCCGTAGCTTCAGGTAACGGACCGGATGTCGTCCAATTAGGTACAACATGGGTGCCGGAGTTTGCTGAAGCAGGGGCACTTAAGGACTTGTCCGAGTACATGGAAGATTATCCAAACTTTGCGAAAGAGAACTTCTTTGATGGATCTGTCACAACGATGGAGCACGGTGATCAAGTCGTCGGTATTCCCTGGTATGTTGATACACGTGTCATTTACTATCGTACGGATTTGTTAAAAGAAGCAGGATATGAAGAAGCACCGAAGACGTGGGACGAATTAAAGGATGCAGCAACGAAACTTGCTGATCGCGGTGAAGATTCTTATGGGCTTGATATCGACCGTAACGACCAGTCTACACCGTTCATATTTGCATGGCAGAATGGATACGAAGCTAATCTGGATAAGAAGGAACTTAATTTCGACACACCTGAATTTAAAGAAGCGTTAGAGTATTATGCAAGCTATTTT
>NZ_JRNX01000564.1 GCF_000786645.1 Halobacillus sp. BBL2006 | reverse complement strand
ACTTTTTTATTTTCTTGGTGTACCCGCTTTTTCATCATATCCTGCTGTGAAGATGGATGTTAGAAACGTCGCGCATACTAGAATGATCAAAGTCAATTTCATGTATAGTTCCTCCTTTTATCCAGACAAGCTATGCTACCCGTATTATACCTTAATTGTACAGCAATGTGAATTGTTTGTCCTGTTAATTTTATCCTTTGTTAAAAGGCTGATGCCTATACAGGATATAGGTGAACGACATACGTTGAAGAGTAGGTGTATAACCAGGATGGAAATGGAGGAGTAAAATTGGAACAGTATCCGTATCATTACCCATATTCGAATTACGATGAGTTTCGGGATGAAGATGAGAGATTCTTCTTTTTAGGACCATTTGCAGGCGGGCTGCTTGGTGGATTTCTGGGTGGAGCCATCGGAGGTTATGGCGGTGGTTTCGGCGGAGGCTATGGTGGAGGCTACGGCGGAGGATTTGCTGGGAGCTACGCTGGAGGTTATCCTCCTTATTATAGGCCTCCTTATGGTGGATTTTACGGTCGTCCCCCTTATGGAGGGTTTTGGTAAAATAAAGAAGGATACCTCGTCAACAACGAGGTATCCTATTTCTCTTTATTAGAAGTTGGTCTTATCAAGTTCTTTTCCTTGGGACTCATATCCTTGCATATATTTGATACGACGCTGAGCAGAAGTGTTGTTCACTTGCTCGTCTGCGTGGTAAGAGGAGCGTACCATTGGACCTGCTTCACAGTGTTTGAAGCCTTTCTCAATGGCGATTTGTTTAAGCTCTTCAAACTCATCCGGATGGTAGTAGCGCTCTACATTTAAGTGTTTTTTCGTTGGCTGCAAGTACTGACCAATCGTCATGATGTCTACGTTGTGAGCAAGAAGATCGTCCATTGCCTGAACGATTTCTTCTTTCGTTTCACCTAGACCGACCATGATACTTGATTTTGTTGGTGTATTCGGACGAATTTCTTTCACTCGTTTTAGAAGTTCAAGGGAACGATCATACATCGCACGAGCACGTACCTTTTTCGTCAAGCGACGGACAGTTTCGATGTTGTGATTAAAAATGTCTGGCTCTCCACTCATTAGCGTGTGAAGGCTTTCGTAATCTCCCTTCATATCAGATGGCAGGATTTCTACTGTACAGCCAGGAACACGGCGTCGAACGGCTTTAACCGTTTCAGCAAAAACAGCTGCACCACCGTCATTAAGATCGTCACGAGCAACAGCTGTAATAACAACGTGCTTCAGCCCCATGATTTCTACTGATTCAGCGACACGTTCTGGTTCGCCCCAGTCAAGCTCGTTTGGAAGGCCGGTTTTGACGGCACAGAAACGACATCCGCGTGTACATGTATCTCCGAGAATCATGAAAGTGGCTGTTTTTCGTTCACTCCAGCACTCGTGGATGTTTGGGCAACGGGCTTCTTCACATACGGTATTGAGTTTTTTCTCACGCATGAGCTTTTTAAGACCAGTGTAGGATTTGTTCGTGTTGATTTTAATTTTGAGCCATTCCGGCTTTCTTATGTAGTCTTGGTTTTTAGCCATGATTTTTCCACTCCTTTTTTATCGGGAAAAGTTCCATTCGTCTGTTTCATAACGGTCTTTAGCGATTTGTTTGACTTCATCCCATTGTGCTTCTGAAAGTTCCAGAGGTTCTAAGTTGACTTCTAGTCCTTTTTCAAATCCTTTTTTAAAGGCAGCTTTCGTATCATCAAAGGTTACTTTATGTTCCAGTAGTTGGTTGATGGCAACAGCTTTGTCGCTAAATGCACGACGAGCGCGTTCTTTAATGCGTTCATTTTTGTAAATAAACATATCGAAAAGCTTCACATCATCCACGTCAATTGGGATGGACCCATGCTGGAGAATGATACCTTTCTTTCTCGTTTGAGCGCTTCCAGCGGCTTTTTTACCTTCAACAATCAATTCATACCAAGAAGGTTCTTCAAAACAGACGGCAGAGTTCGTTACGTCTAATTTTCCTTCAGGTACGGCAAAGTCTGCTTGTATACCTAATTCTCGAAAGCCTTCTAACAATCCTTTGGAAATAACTAGATAAGCTTCTTTTACAGAGGCAGGCATAGCAGGGTGATCTTCTGAAACAATGACACTATATGTGAGTTCCTTATCATGCAGAACAGCCCGTCCTCCAGTTTGTCGACGGACAAGCTCATAACCATGTCGTTTTATACCCTCTAAGTCAATTTTTCCATTTACTTTTTGAAAATATCCAACGGACAGACCTGCTGGGGCCCAGCCGTAAAATCGAAGCACAGGTGGTATATTTCCTTGACGATGCCATTTCATTAATGCTTCATCCAGCGCCATATTAATCGCTGGCGTGCAATGACCAGAATCGACAAAGTACCATGTTTCCATTTGCAATCCTTCTTTCTGTCCTAAAGTACTTTATCTAACTAAAATATTCAAACCAATTCTAACAAGGGTCCCATACTGTGTCAAAAATTGCAAGCTGCCTTTATTGCCTGTGAGTTTTACAAAAAGAAGGGTATAGTAACGAATGCGGATGGAGACCCCTTTTTCTAGTATTAAAGGAAAGGTGGTACATGTTTATTAAATATAAAAAAAGTACTAAGAAACTCCTGATTTGAGATACAATAGTACATAGGAGGGGTTCATAATGAGTCAGACTTTGATTTCTAGTATCCTTTTCTTAATAAGTGCTGCAATATGGGCCGTTCTAGCTATTTTCTATGATGATTTCCGCTGGTTGAATATATTTTTATTTATATCTTTTCTCGTAATGGGTCTGGCTAAGAGGAAGAGGTTCCAGGAAGAAAAGGATTATGGAGAAGACTGATCTTAATGGATCAGTCTTTTTTATTGGTGGTACCTTTTTTCATAATAGGACAGATATCTTCTGCTCAAGGTCATAAGACAAGCAATTTTTTCGGGCAAGATTCAGCCCGCTACAATTGCTTGTCTTATGCTTGTCGAGGGGCCTTGGAGAAGGATCAGTTCAATGTTGGCACAGGACGTGCCGTACTTAGTTGAACATCGCTTCCGCATTTCTTTTGTTGTCTAGTTGCGAGGAATACGCCTTCGCGTCATAAGCAATCCTACTTCGTGGCAAAAGACGCCACGCTGTAGTTTTGCTTATGCGTTTCAGGGCTATCAATCCCTCTACACTTTTCTTAATTACACATGTTTCCCCTAAATTAAGCATAGGATATATTAAATTTCGTCTGTTAGGACGGGGGAGGTCTCTAATAAGTGGACATTTTAAAAAAGATACAAGACCACCGGGAACACGAAGAAGAGTTAAAGTGGGAAGGTACATTCGCAGAATACTTAGAGCTTTTGAAAGAGCGTCCGTATTTAGCTCAATCGGCACATTCCCGCGTTTATAATATGATAAAGACAGCGGGTGTGGTTGAAGAACACGATCATAAGAGGTATAAGTTTTTCGATCAGGATATCTATGGATTAGATGACGCGATGGAAAAGCTTGTAGAAGAATATTTCCATCCGGCGGCAAGAAGACTGGATGTTCGTAAGCGTATTTTGTTATTGATGGGGCCGGTTAGTGGTGGTAAGTCAACGCTTGTAAATCTGTTGAAACGAGGTTTAGAGAAGTTTTCTCATACAGATCAGGGAGCGGTTTTTGCCATTAAAGGTTGTCCAATGCATGAAGATCCGCTGCATCTGATTCCGCAGCACTTAAGAAAAGAGTTCCAAGAAGAATATGGCATTCGCATTGAAGGCAGCTTGTCACCGCTGAATACGATGCGAGTAGAGACTGAGTACGGTGGACGTATTGAGGATGTTCTAGTAGAGCGTATCTTTTTCTCAGAGGATAAGCGTACAGGCATTGGTACCTTCAGTCCTTCGGATCCTAAGTCCCAGGATATTGCCGATTTGACCGGTTCCATCGACTTCTCAACGATCGCTCAATATGGTTCAGAGTCTGATCCTCGAGCGTACCGATTCGATGGTGAGCTGAACAAGGCGAACCGTGGAGTGATGGAATTTCAAGAAATGCTGAAGTGTGATGAGAAATTCCTCTGGCACTTACTAAGTTTGACGCAGGAAGGAAATTTCAAAGCAGGACGTTTTGCACTCATTTCCGCTGATGAATTGATTATTGCGCACACGAACGAAGCAGAGTACCGTTCCTTCATTGCCAATAAGAAAAATGAAGCTTTGCATTCGCGTATGATTGTGATGCCTGTGCCTTACAACTTGAAAGTAAGTCAAGAGGAACGAATCTATGAAAAGATGATTCGTGAAAGCGATATCCGTGATGTTCACATTGCTCCTCATACACTTAAAGTGGCGGCGATGTTCACGATTCTCACTCGATTAAAAGAATCGAAGAAAGCATCCGTTGATGTACTGAAGAAAATGCGCTTATATGATGGAGAAATCCTGGAAGGCTTCAGTGATGTTGATGTGGAGGAGTTAAAGAAAGAGCACTCCGATGAAGGAATGAGCGGTATTGATCCGCGTTACGTCATCAACCGTATCTCATCAACGATTATCAAAAAAGAACTGACATCGATTAACGCGCTTGATGTACTTCGATCTCTTAAAGATGGGTTAGGCAGTCATGCTTCCATTTCTAATGAAGATAAAGATCGGTACCTTGACTTTATCTCACTAGCGAGAAAAGAATACGATGAAATTGCGAAGAAAGAAGTTCAGAAAGCTTTTGTCTACTCTTATGAAGAGTCTGCGGTCACACTCATGGACAATTATTTAGATAATGTGGAAGCGTATTGCAATAAAGCAAAATTAAGAGATCCACTGACTGGCGAGGAATTAAATCCAGATGAGCGTCTCATGCGCTCCATTGAAGAACAAATCGGTGTATCTGAAAATGCGAAGAAAGCTTTCCGTGAAGAAATCTTAATCAGAATTTCCGCCTATGCTCGTAAAGGCAAGAAATTTGATTACCAGTCCCACGAGCGTCTGCGTGAAGCGATTCAGAAGAAACTGTTTGCAGATTTGAAAGATGTTGTGAAGATCACGACATCTACGAAAACACCGGATGAGCAACAGCTTAAGAAGATCAACGAAGTGGTTGCAACACTTGTGGATGAACACGGTTACAATTCCAGCTCCGCGAATGAATTGCTTAAATATGTAGGAAGTTTATTGAATCGATAATTTTATAAGGAATCACCCTCCTAGGAGAGGGTGGTTTCTTTTTTTTT
>NZ_JRNX01000563.1 GCF_000786645.1 Halobacillus sp. BBL2006 | reverse complement strand
GTCCAAAAAAAAAAGAAATCATCGCGGATGGATGATTTCTTTTTTTCAGCCTATATCTTTATCAAGTTCCACAAAACGTCTGGTATGGACGATCTGATAGCTCAGGCAGCTTGGCATATTCCTTCTGTTCAGGAGAATACGCGTAAGGATCTGCAAGAATATCGATAAGACGCTCCATCACACTATAGTCTTCCTGACTCACGGCCGCTTCAAGCGCCTCTTCTACCCGGTGGTTCCGAGGAATGACCGCAGGGTTTGATTTCCGCATCAACTGATATGACTCTTCCTTCGATTCTTCTTGTCTGTCGAGTCTCGCCTGCCACTGTTTATACCAATTTGTAAATTCTGTCGATTCACTCATTGGCGTTTCCTCGAGGTGATTAAGCGTCATGGCACGGAATGTATTCGTATAGTCCGCTTTATGCTTCTGCATAATCCCTAGAAGGTCTTCAATCAGAGGCTCGTCCTGGCTTAGTTCATCAAAAATCCCCAGCTTGTCTCTCATACCTCTAAGCCAATGTTTATGATAATAGGAGTCATAATCAGAAATGGCCTCCTGAGCGATATTTACAGCTTCCTCTTGATCCTCATGGAAAAGAGGCAGTAGCGTTTCAGCAAAGCGGGCGAGATTCCATTTTCCAATCGGCGGCTGATTTTGATACGCATAACGCCCTTGGACATCAATCGAACTGAAAACCGTTTTCGGGTCATACTCATCCATGAAGGCGCAAGGTCCGTAATCAATCGTTTCTCCTGAGATCGTCATATTATCTGTATTCATGACACCATGGATAAATCCAACCAACTGCCATTTCGCGATCAGCGCTGCTTGACGCTTTAACACTTCGCGGTAAAACGCAAGATAACGATTCTCTTCCGCTTTCAATTCAGGATAATGGCGCTCGATCGCATAATCAGCGAGAGCTTGAAGCTCCTCAACACCGATCCCCCTTGCATATTCAAACGTTCCGATCCGCAAGTGACTGGCGGCCACACGTGTCACGATGGCACCAGGAAGATCCGTTTCACGAATGACAGACTCTCCCGTTTTCACAACAGCAAGACTGCGGTTCGTAGGAACCCCAAGGGCGTGCATCGCTTCACTTATGATGTATTCGCGCAGCATAGGGCCAAGCGTCGCACGGCCATCCCCTCTGCGGGAATAAGGGGTCCGCCCTGAACCCTTGAGCTGGATATCAAAACGTTCGCCGGAAGGTGTGACCTGCTCACCAAGCAATAACGCCCGGCCATCCCCTAACATCGTAAAATGTCCGAACTGATGACCTGCATATGCCTGGGCGATTGGCGAAGCACCTTCAGGAACCACGTTCCCCACAAACACATCTACCCCTTCATCTCCCTCAAGCTTCTCCGTGTCCAAGCCCAACGATTCTGCTAAGGACTTATTAAAAACGACCAACTCCGGAGAGCTCACAGCGGTCGGTTCAGTATTAGAAAAAAATGCTTCCGGCAGACGTTCATAGCTGTTTTTCAAATTCCACCCTGTATACACCGTCCGTTTTGTATTTGTCATAGTAATCACCTTTACTGGTTTGACTTTAAATAATAGGAAAAATACACGCACACAAAACCTTTTATTAGCGTCTACGTTCAATTCCAGATTATACTCTTCCTTCTATCGTAGACCCTTTAAGTAAAAATTTAAAGAGCCTTGACCGGTCCCCTTTCTGGTACCAGGCATCAGGAAGGAAGACGCTCGTACCTGGTACCAAAAGGATCCAAAGGCGTACCAGGTACGAGAAAGGACTCCCCCTATACCTGGTATTAGGAAGGTCCGAATGGATACCAGGTACCAAGAAATACATAGAAAAAAGTGAGATTAATGGTTCACCATATTCGTCTTCAAAAATTAAAAGGCCTGCCGCCTTCAGAAAAAGGAGCAGGTACCTATCTTTCATTCACTTTGTGATTGCTGGCTTTCTTCTCTTACTTCTTCTACATTGGTGTCACTATAAATTTGTGTTCCGTGACCCCCAGTGGTCTTTGCAAGCAGCTCTTTGACTTCGTTATATGATAATCCGGAACGTTCATTTTGCCGCTTGACTGCGTCTATATTCGTTCCTGAACTGGCAAATGTATCGTTCTCCAGTTTATGACGAGGATCATTATGGTTTGTCATATTAACCACCTCCTGATCATTAACCTTTTCATTTCCTGTTTTTTTATGCAGAGACCCGTTTAAACAGCAGTTGTTATTCCCATACTTTCGTCTGGATCACTTTAAATGTTTGTTCTTTTCCTTTTCCCGCTAACCACTTCACTTTAATTTTCTAATGAATAGTCTAAGAAAAGACCCGATTCTTACTGCTCCTCTACCGATTTTCAAGCTTTGCAGAAAGAAATCCTAAGACGCCGCCTAAAATCGCGCCGCCTAGCACTTCAATCGGCTGATGACCCAGCAATTCTTTCAATTCCTTCTCCCGCTCTACGAATTCGAAGCTTGGAAAATCCCCTGAAATTTCTGCGATATTATCTTCCAAGTCATTTACAAGCTTTGCGATTTCTCCCGTATGACGACGGATTCCCTGCGCATCATACATGACGATCATTCCGAAAGTCACAGCGAGAGCTGTCTCCGTGTGACGCGATCCTTTATTCCAAGCAATATAGCTCGCCAGTGCTGTCACACCTGCTGAGTGAGAGCTCGGCATCCCCCCTGTTGAGGCGACTTGCTTTACATCCCATTCTCCGGTCAATCGTTTATGTGTAAGTATTTTCAATCCCTGGGCGATTCCTATTCCAGATAGGGCAGTTAAAATTCCCCGATTCATTTTTTGCATGATCATTTCCCTCCATTAAATTGCTCCATCTATGGCGTTTCTTATTTGATTACCCTTGAGAGAATCATTTTATGCTGCGGATCCATAAATTCATAAAAAAGCTTTGCCTCAAAGTTGACCAGAGACTCCAGAATTTCTACCTAGTATAAAAATAAGGTATTTTCCCAAGAATGGTTAAAAAAACGACAGGAGTTTTATCATGTCGAAAGATCAGACTTTTCCGCCTTATTTGAGTAAGGGAAGCTACAGTCATCTGAGCCTTACAGGAGATGTGGAAAAAGACGTTCATCAGATTGGGAAAAGTCTCGGCTATCCCCCGGATCTGGTTACGAAAGTTTATACTTTCAAACACAACGCTTTTGCCGTTTGTTATATTGATGGAATGATCAGCACTGATGAGCTGGAGCTGACTGTTATTCTCCCCCTTATGGATTGGTTCAAAGAACATCAGGCTCCATGGGACTTTGGAAAAAGAGATTTTCAACAGCACATCCAACTTCCTAAAAAATTCAGTAAAACATCCGATTTCTCCACCATCCTGGACCAATTAATACGTGGAAGTGTCATCTTGTTTGTTAAAAAAGGAAAAGAAGCATTCATCACAGCTGATCAGCGGTGGGAAACTAGAGCAATTGAAGAACCAAGTTCCCAGACAATGATTAGAGGTCCAAGAGAAGGCTTTGTCGAAACACTTTCTATTAATACGACTTTAATACGCAGACGTATCTCAAATCCAGCGCTCAGGTTTAAACAATTTCTTGTCGGTGAAATCACCCAGACACCGGTCATTATTGCTTACATTGAAGGCCTAGTTAACGAGAATGCCTTGGAGACGACAGTAGAAAGATTGTCTAATATAAAGCCACGAGAAGTTTTTGAAACAGGAATGCTTGAGGAATTGATTGAAACGAAAGGTTACTCCCCTATACCAACACTTTCAAATACGGAACGACCTGATGTAGTTTGTTCAGCCCTTGTGGAAGGAAAGCTCGCTATTATGATGGAAGGAACACCCTTTGCCATCATTGGCCCAGTAACGTTTATATCCTACTTCCAAACCGCTGAGGATTATTACAACCGTTTTGACTTAGCCACCTTCATCCGACTAATTCGATTTATTGCGTTTTGGATTTCTTTTGCGTTGCCGGCGACGTATGTAGCTTTAACTACCTTTCATCAGGAATTAATCCCGACGAAATTATTGATCAGCTTGACAGCCCAGCGGGAGGGTATTCCATTCCCTGCATTAATTGAAGCCTTAGTAATGGAGACCGTATTCGAAATTCTTCGAGAAGCTGGAGTAAGAATGCCTCGCCCCATCGGCCCAGCGGTTTCAATTGTAGGGGCGATCGTTATCGGAGAAGCTGCTGTATCAGCTGGACTCGTTTCCCCAGCGATTGTCATCGTTGTATCTTTAACAGCCATTGCGAGTTTCGCAAGTCCTTATTATTCAATTGCGGGTGCCTCCCGTATGCTTCGCTTTGTGCTCATGATTTTTGCTGCTACTTCAGGAATTTATGGCATGCTCATCTTTACCATAGCCTTATGTATCCATTTGGTATCACTGGAATCATTGGGACAGCCATACATGGCTCCTTTCGCCCCTTTTTCCACTCAGCAACAAAAGGATACCTTTTTCCGTCTCCCTCTATGGTGGACGAGTCGTAAGAAAAGGAAAAATCAGGGGGGTTGATTCCTATGAAAATCTTTTATTTCTGTATGATAGCAGTCAGTATTCTTATATGCGGATGCAGTGCCCAAAACGAACTGGATGAATTGCTCATCCTTTCTGGAATTGGTATTGATGAGGGAGAAAACGGCGGAGTAAAAATCATCCTTAAAGCTACCAATCCGCAAGCCAGTTCAAGCGGCCAAG
>NZ_JRNX01000562.1 GCF_000786645.1 Halobacillus sp. BBL2006 | reverse complement strand
GATCCGGCAAATGGAATCCTCTACATCTTGAGGGGAAACCATCATCAGGTCTGCCAACTCATCAATGACAATGACCATGTACGGCATTTTTTCATCACGACGACCGCTCTTGAGCATTTTATCATTGTACCGCTCTACGTCCCTTACACCTTCTTGGACGAATTTTTCATAGCGCTCTTCCATTTCTTTTACAGCCCATTTTAAAGCAGTCGTAGCCGCCTTCACATCTGTAATCACTGGAGATACAAGGTGTGGCAAATCATTGTACGGTGCTAATTCCACCATTTTAGGGTCAATCAATAGGAATTTAACGTCTTCATGGTGCGCTTTGTATAAGAGACTGATTAAAATTGTGTTGATACATACGCTTTTACCTGAGCCCGTAGCCCCTGCGATCAATCCGTGGGGCATCTTCTTCAAATTGGTTACAATGGAGTCTCCTCCAATATCAAGCCCTAAACCAACGGAAAGCGGCGAAGAATCAGCTTGAAAAGCTTCTGACTCGAAAATTTCCTGTAACCCTACCATTTGAGGGATTTGATTCGGAACTTCAATCCCTACTGCTTGTTTCCCTGGAATCGGTGCCTCTATTCGGATATCCCTTGCTGCCATGCTAAGTTTAATATCATCAGAGAGGTTCGTTATTTTACTGACCTTCACACCTGGTTCAGGCTGGACTTCAAATCTTGTTACGGTAGGGCCTTTCATTGCATTCACGACTTTTGCCCTCACATGGAAATGTCTCAATGTCGTCTCTAATAATTCCATTTGATCTGTGATCCATTGATCATCACCATCCGTATTACGGATTGGGTCCTCTAATAAATGAAGGGGAGTTTGGTATGTCTCTTTCTTAACAGGTGTTGTAGAGCGCTCCTCAACATGAGTACTCTGCTCTTTCTCTACTCTTTTGTTTGACTCCTCATGTCGAGGGGCTGGATTCCGATCACGCGATCGCTTGTCTCTTGGTGTCATGATCACATTAAACGGAACAGTCCTTTTTTGGGATCTATCTTTTGTTTGAGTTTTTTGTGGCTTCTTGTTCTCTTGTAAAACCGTATTTTCTTTAACAGGTTCTTTTGGCGTATCATTATCATCCTCACTGACAGAATCAGGTGCTGGGTTGGATGCTTCCTCTTTAAGTGAAGGAGTCAAATCTTTCGCATCAGGTTGCCTTGAGTTATCTTCGTACTCTTCTCGCTTAGACGTCTTTTCTTCCATACTTTCCTCTTCCTTATGATCGTCAATAGTCATTCGCTCTTGTTCATCGTCTCTCTGAGCAGGCGATTCATCCTGTTGAGTGAATGATTGTTCTGCCATAAGGCTATGGTCTTCTTCGTCTAATTGTTCCTCCGGAAGAACTACCTCCTCTTTCCGTTCTTCATTGCCCTCTTTAATCATGGACTCTTCTTCATCCTCAGCTAATGTAAGACCTTCGTATGCTTGAATGGATGACTCTTCTTCTTTAAATCCACGATCATTGGTGTCTTCATCTTGATCATTTAGTATTTCTGTCCAGCCTTCTTGTTCTTCATATTCTTTCTCGACGGCTTGTTCTTGACTTGTGTCTGTAGAATTTTCGTTTTGATCTTCATCCTCTTGATTAGCTGAGTTTTCCTTTATAGGTAAAGGGGTCTCTATCGCTGCCGCTTCTTCATTCACAAGCTTCTCGGAAAATGTAGAGTTTTCATTTTTCGTTTCTTCTGCCGGAGTCTCTTTATTTAAAGGTTTTTCAAATTGTTTCTGAATGGCACTCCGACTTGTACGTTCCTTATCTTCCGTGACTCTGCTCCGCAACCGTTTTCTGAGCTCCTGCCACTCTGCGTCATCTAAAGCCCTTGTTTCTTGTTGCTTATTCGGAACGACTGTGTTTTCTAATTTTTCTAGACCGACTGTCAATTGCCTGTTTTGATACCCATAAATGGGAGATGGCACATCGGTGGGTGTAAAAGGAATCGAGGATGTTTCTGGAAGTTCTTGCTTGTGCTCGACTCGCTTTTTCGGCTGACTCCTTTTTTCATTAGGGCTTTCTTTCTTTTGGTTGTCTGGTGTCTCGCTTCTTCTCTGTTTAGGACGTTCCGCACGATTCTCTCGAACGCTTCGCTGATCGTTTACTTGTTGATCCGGTATTACTGGAAAGCGAAACTCCCCTTGCTTAGGGTATTTGTATGTCATTTTCGTTTTTGCATTCATTTCATTTCGTTCGTATTCCTGTTTCTTCTCAGACTGAACATTTTCGTTCTTCTCATCATCAAACAATTTTTTTAGTTTGTTTT
>NZ_JRNX01000561.1 GCF_000786645.1 Halobacillus sp. BBL2006 | reverse complement strand
AAGAAAAAACAGAAAAAGTCTCCCTACATGCTCCTTCTCATCCAAAATGAAAAGAAGGAGATCTTAGTGGAACAGAGACCATCAGAAGGGCTGCTTGCATCTCTTTGGCAGTTCCCCATGGTGCCTCTTGCTGACTTAGACGAGGAAGCTGTCAAACCGTGGTTTTATGGTGAATACGGGTTGCACATAGAGCTTGAAAAATCTGTTGATCAAATTAAGCATGTCTTTTCTCATCTTATATGGGAAATGGAAGTCGTGAAAGCTAAAGTTGTCGACGGGGACCTAGACAGAGAACGGTCCCGCTTCGTCAATCTTGAAGAAATGAACGACTTGCCATTTCCTGTTTCTCATCAAAAAGCTCATAAACACATCAATCAATAACAGGATGAGTGCCGTGGGTCCAGGTAGCTTCATGCTCCTGAAGACCTCCACGGCGCTTTATTTCGTTATTGATCTCCCTCAACATTGTAACTCCCTCTGAATTTAAATATGGAGCTGTCTGGGATAGTGCGTAGTGAAAATATCCCAACTCTTTATCTTGCCAAGTTTGTTTGGACTCCATCGTCAATTGTGATAAATCTCTTCCTACATACATATCGATCCCTCCTTAATCCTTACTTTTTGTTTATCTGCTAGTGACCATACCCGTTAATTAAAGGAATCGGAATCATATAGTTGTTGCGTCCGGTGTCATTCGTCCGGTGCGTCCGGTGTCAGGTATCGTTCATCCTTTTCTTGGTACCAGGTACCGTAACGAGAGAAGGCGGTACCTGGTACCAGTTCCTCTGAGATCGGGGTCAGGTACCATCGAGGTGGACCATCGAAGGTACCATTGGATTTGTAACATAAATGTAATATTCATCAAGTGTTCATTATAATGTGTTATTTCACATAGGAAAATGGAGGAATTGGGGGTTTTTGTTGAAAAAGCGCACTATTTACAAAATGATGCGAATTATGAATAATTAGAAATAGTTACATATATCTAGATAGCTTGGAACTTTTTAACTCTACATAGGAGAAAGGATTGTTTTCATGAACAAAAAGAAGTTGGCAACAGCTGTATGCGGTACATTGATGGCATCCGTGCTCTGGGGAACGAGCGTTTTTGCGGACCAGACGTACAAAGTTTCTTCAGGAGATACACTCTGGGGAATTAGTATGAAACACAGTACAACCGTTTCTAAACTGAAATCATGGAACAATCTGAACACAGATTTGATTTTTATCGGCCAGCAGTTGGTTGTCAATAAGAGTTCTACAGCACCAACTCAGCCAGACTCCTCCTCGGGTACAAATGATGCG
>NZ_JRNX01000560.1 GCF_000786645.1 Halobacillus sp. BBL2006 | reverse complement strand
CTTGTTTCTTTCATATGGTCTGAAAACCGGCGAGTCCACAGCTCTTTGGCGTTAATCATGGTGCTCTTCCTTTGTGAGTTGCACGTAAATATCATCCAATGATGCTCCAGGCTGACGGAAGGACTTGCGCAGTTCTTCAAGCGTTCCCATCGCTCTGATTTTTCCATCATGGAGGATGACAAACCGGTCACAATATTTTTCGGCAGTCGCCAAAATATGGGTAGACATCAATATGCCTGCACCGTTTTCTTTCATATCCTCCATCATCTGAAGGTAAGATTGAATTCCTAAAGGATCTAACCCGACAAAGGGTTCATCCACAATATAAAGGTCAGGCTCAATTAAGAACGCGCACATGATCATGACCTTTTGGCGCATTCCTTTTGAAAAGTGAACCGGAAACCACTTGAGTTTCTTTTCCATCCTGAATTCTTTCAACAATGGATCGAGCCGCTTTTTAAATAAATCCTCCGGCACATTATAAGCCATTGCCGTGAGGTGCAGATGTTCATATAAGGTCAGCTCATCATATAAAATCGGCATTTCAGGTATGTAACCGATTTGCTGACGATATTCTTCTGGATTCTCTTCAAACGAAGTCCCTTTAATGGACACTTCTCCTTTTTTTGCTTGCATCATTCCAATGATGTGTTTAATCGTAGTACTCTTCCCTGCCCCATTTAAACCGATCAATCCGACGATCTCACGGGGTTTTACATCAAACGAAATGCCATGAAGTACATTTTTATGCGTATATCCACCATATAGGTCATTGACTTGTAGTAGTGATTGCACTGTTCATCCCTCTTTTCATTTACATCCATTCTCCACAAATTTTATCACAATTGAAAGATCACTTGTACTTTTTGAAAAACAAGCTCACCTTCGATTCAACTAGAGACATTATGATACAATATTACAAAACAACAAGGAGTGATGATGATGAGCCAGGATTGTATTTTTTGCAAGATCATTGATGGTGACATCCCTTCAGCAAAAGTTTATGAGGATGAGGATGTCTATGCATTTTTAGATATCAGTCAAGTCACAAAGGGACACACGCTAGTCATTCCTAAACAGCACACCCAGGACATTTACCATACAGATGCAAATGTTGCAGAGAAGCTGTTTTCAAGAGTGCCTAAAATAGCCTCAGCTCTTAAAGAAACCTATGAACCTGTTGGGTTGAATGTACTGAACAACAATGAAGAAGCTGCAGGTCAGTCCGTTTTCCACTTACATATTCATCTTATTCCGAGATACGGCAAACAAGACGGATTCGGAGCTAAGTGGGAAGTTCACTCTGATGACTATACTAGTGAAGACTTGCAATCGATTGCTGAGGAAATCAACAGCAATATCCGTGACTGATAAACTGGCCTTTTGATTTTAAGACCTACTTTTTGATATAATATTGGCATGTTTTCGCATGTGGTCATAAGGACACACATGGAAGGCAAATTCAGATGAGACTAGTATAGTTGAGGAGAGATGTTGAAAATGAATACACGTGTTTTAGTGATGTTGTCATTGTTTGTAGGGATTGGAGCTGTTCTTCACGCCATCGTCCCGCCTTTCTTCTTAGGAATGCGGCCAGATATGATGTTGGCGATGATGTTTTTAGGTATCATTCTATTTCCTAAATTGCCCTACGTCTTGATTTTATCTCTTGCTACAGGGTTCATTTCTGCACTGACCACCACCGTTCCAGGAGGTCAGATTGCAAACCTTATTGATAAACCGATCACTGCACTCGTTATTTTTGGTTTATTCATGCTTGTACGTCCTTTGATGAATGGGAAATTCACGGCTCCCGTACTGGCTGGTGTTGGTACGTTAGTCAGTGGTGCTGTATTCTTGAGCATCGTTCTGTTTGCTATTGGATTGATGGATGCGAGCTTCAGCGTCATGTTTTTAACTGTCGTCCTTCCGACGGCTGCTTTGAACGCAGCCTTTGTCGCCGTGATTTATCCGATTGCAGTTAAGATTCTAAAAAGAACGAACATGTCTTATGCAGTCACTGCTCAAAGGTCTGCAAATTAATCGACCAAAAGTGAGACGGTGAGTCCTCACATGTTGAAGGCACTACCTAAACGTAGTGCCTTTGTAACATCAACAACCACCCATAGACCCTTCAACTAGATCAAATTTTTTATTTGTTTTAGGTTTCATTCATACATATATAGAGAAAATAATACTATGAGATGGATTTGAAAGGAGTTTTCTATATGCCAAATGGAAAATCGCTAACCCTTGGTTTTATCGTCGGCGGCGTCGTCGGAGCTGCCTATACATTACTCAGTGCCCCTTCTTCAGGTCGTGACTTACGAGAAAATGCTAAATTGAAAAGTGAAAGCTTAAAAAACACGGTTCTTAGTTTAAGAGAAGAAGGCATGCAGCTGAAAGATCAGATCGCTCAAACATCCAAAGAAGGTGCAGAACTCATTAAAGATCTCTCAGAAGATGTGAAAACATCTGTGGAGAGCTGGAAAAAAACTGTTGAACCTCACCAAAAAAACATTCAAAAATATTTAGAACAAATAGAGGAAAGCTTGAAAGACCTTGAAGAAAAAGCGAAAGCTCAGCAAAACGACTCTGATTCACAATCAGACCACGAAATCGTTAATCACCAATAATCGTTTAATGCACGAAAGAACCCCAGAAGGATACGCCTTCTGGGGTTCTTTTATACCAAAGTTTGTTACGAGTTATTATTCTGCTGGCTTCAGATCTTCAATGGACTTAACATCCATATATTTCGGAACAACCAGACCAACTTTCGCGCCCTCTAGGTTCGTTCCAAGATCTTCAAGGTTGTCTTTATGTTGTTCATAAAGATCACCGTGCGTAGCTGGCAGCCATGCTGCTACCATTCCGGCTACTTCACCTTCTGCAACTGCTTCCCACATAGGACCATTATCCAGTGGAGTAATCGTTACATCGAAACCTTGCTGCTTCAATACTTCAGCTACTACGTTTGTAGAAGCAATTTCAGAATCCCAGTTCACGTAAACAAGCTCAACTTCAGTACCATCAACTTTCTCTGTACCTTTTGTCCACTCATCTACTTTATCCTGATTGTTCTCGATCCATTTCTTCGCTGCTTCTTCTTCACTTGTACCTTCATTGATGTCTAACATAACAGTTTCCATATCCTTAGATGTCCAATTGAATTGGTCAAGGATTTTGTAAGCATTCGGTTTGTCTTCTTTCAGACCTTTACGGACCATTGTCTTAATTTGTTCTTCTCCACCGAATACTTCTTTCGGGTCTTCAAGATATTTAAGGTCATATTTTGCAAACATCCAGTGTGGAGTCCAGCCCGTAACGACGATCGGCTCTTCATTTTCGATTGCTTCGCCTAAAGCTGTCGCCATCGCACCTGAAGATGAAGTGGATACTTCCCATCCCGCAAGATTTTCATAATCTTCTGTTGCTTTTTGGGCTGCTTTTACTACACCTGCGCCCGCTTCAATTCCAGTGACCTCATAATTCATTTCTTCACTATAGCTTGTGGAGTCTCCTCCTTCGCTTCCTGAGCTCTCAGAACCCTCGTCTGAAGAACCACAGCCCGCTGCAACAAGTGTCAAAGATAGTCCAGCTGCAATACCTAGACGTTTCAAATCTAATTTAAACATGTTAACCTCTCCCCTTTTAATATATAGATCTATATGGAAAGGGCTTGAATCAGGCCCTTTCTTTCCTTACTGTTCACCGCGTTGTGTGTTCAGGTTTTGAGTAAAG
>NZ_JRNX01000559.1 GCF_000786645.1 Halobacillus sp. BBL2006 | reverse complement strand
ATCACAGACGGTCTCATTCGTGTATCCATCGGCCTCGAAGATATTGAAGACTTGAAAGAAGATTTCTTACAAGCATTGAGAAAATAAAAGGAAGGAGCGCCCGAACGGGTGCTCCTTTTTGTATAGTGTTTTTTTCCTGAGCCACACTAAAGAAGAATATCAATTAGGAGTGGAACTCATGGACTATATTCATTATAAAAAACAATTAGAAGAACGAAAGCGTGAAATAGAAGAACGATTAATCGAGCACGATCACTTTGGGATGGAGCGAGGATTGGCAAGTGATATGGCCTCTGGTGAATTATCCCAGTATGACAATCATCCTGCTGACTCAGGAACAGAACTGTACGAAAGAGAAAAGGATATTGCCCTGCTTGGACATTTGAAGGAAGAGTTATCTGATATTCAATATTCCTTAATGCAAATGAAGAATGGCACGTATGGTATCTGCGAAAAAACAGGCCAGCCGATCTCAAAAGAGCGATTGGAAGCTTTGCCTACTGCACGCACCACTGCAGTAGCTTCACCGAATCAGGACATCTCTACTGACCGTCCGATTGAGGAAGAAGTCCTCTCTGCATTAGATGACAACTATGGACGCGATACCGATGACCCTCAATACAATGAGCAAAATGCTTATGAGCAAGTGGCTTCCTTCAACCAGACGAGTATGACTTACGATGGTTCGTCTCTCATGGATAACGAAGACGGGGTCGGCTATGTGGAAGAATTCGAGGATTTTGTATCTACAGATATGAACGGGTACACAGGAGCGGACAACGTCTCCTTCCAACGCAATGTTCATTATGATAAATACATGGATGATATAGATGAAGCAGAAGAAGAAGAGCGACAGATTTAATGTAAGTGAGATTTAGTTTTATTCAAAAAGATCTCCTGGAGAGGGTGCTACCCATTTCCAGGAGATTTTTTTTAGTAACCAACTTCAACAGAAGCAATAACGATATACATTTGGTCGTTTTTATCATCTTTATCCTCGAGTACAATTCCACTGGTGGTCCGCATACCGCCATCTATGACCTCTACATTGACATCCCCATAAGGGATAGCTTCTTCAACTTCTGCATATTTGATTTGATCATGGTCATAAGGAACGGCCAATTTGACGTTGACTTTCATGTTATCAAGTGAATTATCCGGAAGGGCAGCCTTAATTCCAGGCATTGAATTATTGTGAATCGCATTTTTTACGGCACGTACAGAAGCTTTCGTAATGTTTTGTCCGTGTACGTCTGTGCCCATCCCAGTTTGAATAAAGAGTAGTCGATCCATTTCTATCCCATCCTTTCTTACAATTTGTTTATCACGTCTGCCCCAGGTTTAAAACTATAATTTAAAAATGCTACAAATGGATTAAGCGCTTCCAACCAGTCTGGGCGTATGCGGAATTTTTCTCAGGGAATTCAAGGCTTCGTACTGTCGGAAAGAATCCCTAGTTTTAAGTTGACACACTATTTCGAATGTCTGTATAATCTAGTACTATACTCAAAACATACTATTTTTATAGGAATTATGGTAATAAGGATGATGACCTTGTTTTTACAGATGGATAAAGTCGGTAAGACGTTTAATGACAAAGAAGAAGGCAGATTTGAAGTCTTTTCAGATATCGACCTTTCAATCGAAGAGAACCAATTCGTTTCGCTTCTTGGACCATCCGGATGCGGAAAATCCACACTGCTTTCGATGGTCGCAGGACTTGAAACAGTAACAGAGGGCTCCATCAAGTTAGAAGGGGAAGAAATCAAGAAGGCTGGACCTGATCGGGGCATGGTGTTTCAGGAAGCTTCACTGTTTCCCTGGCTGAATGTGAAAGAAAACGTCATGTTTCCTCTGAAACAGCAGTTATCCAAACAAGAAGCATCGAAGCGGACGGATCAGTTTTTAAAAATGGTCCACCTTAGCCGGTTCAAAGAAAACTACACGCATGAGTTATCAGGCGGGATGCAGCAGAGAGTGGCAATAGCAAGGGCACTCGCGATGGATCCGAAAGTGCTTTTGATGGATGAACCATTCGGTGCGTTAGATGAACAAACGAGACATATCCTTCATGAAGAATTGATGAAGATTTGGCAGGAAACGAAAAAGACGATCTTGTTTGTCACTCATAGTATTCAAGAAGCGATCAAGTTATCGGACCGTGTCATTGTTATGGGAACACGGCCAGGAAAAATTATTGCAGATTTCACGATCGACGTTCCGAGGCCTCGGAAGCGAGATGATGAGCGGGTGATTGAACTTGAGAAGAAAGTGATGGAACTTCTTGAAGGTGAAATCAATAAAGTGTTGAAGGAAGAGCTGAGTCATGAAGGTAGTCATTAAAAGAATCTTATTTTTAGTCGTTGTTCTTGGGATTTGGCAGTTGGTGTTCACCGCCAACATATTCGAAGATATTGTGTTTCCATCGCCAGTCAAAGTGGCTGGTGCTCTTTACGAAGGTTTTTCAAGCGGAGATTTAATCAAGGCGCTCGGCGCTAGTTTCAAGCATTTATTTAGTGGGCTTTCCTTAGCCATTCTTTTTGGTACAACGATTGGAGTTATTCTTGGAAAATCAAAGCAAGCTGATGAAACAGCGGGCATGTACTTGATTGCTCTTCAAAGTATTCCAAGTATTGTCTGGGTTCCGCTTGCCATCATGCTGTTCGGTTTCTCCGAATTTGCAGTCGTATTTGTCGTCGTCTTGGGAGGAACATTTGTTATGGCGCTGAATGTGCGATCAGCTATCCATAGCGTGCCTCCTCAATTAGTGAGAGCAGCACGCACTATGGGTACGAATGGAGTTCCGCTGTTTTTCAGAGTCGAGGTTCCTTCAAGTGTCCCTTACTTCATAACAGGGATTCGTCTTGCCTGGGCTTTTAGCTGGCGCGCATTAATGGCCGGTGAACTTTTA
>NZ_JRNX01000058.1 GCF_000786645.1 Halobacillus sp. BBL2006 | reverse complement strand
GAGTTTATGCCTATAAAAAAAGAGCGCTGTGCATGCTCAGCACACGTCGCTCTTATAGTATAACGTATTCATTTTACAGTATATAAATGAATAATGTGCCAAGTAAACCTGCCATCGCAACATAAAACAACATGGGTATGAGCGTCAGCCGAATGATCGTGCCTTCTTTTCCAACCATATTCACGACAGACGCTGCGGCAACGACATTCAATATGCATACCATATTTCCTGCATTGGATCCCAGCACCTGAAGGGCGACGACTTGTTGTGCTTCAATCCCAATTTGATCAGCTACACTGAATTGGAACAAAGAAAACATCATATTGCTGAAAGTGGCACTGCCTGAAATAAAAGATCCAAGGGCTCCAATGATAGGCGCCACGAGCGGCCAGGCACCGCCGACCGCATTAGATACCATGATCGCAAGTTCCATAGGCATGCTTAACAAATCTGCTTCATTCACACCGGAATTGATGAAAATCCTTACCATTGGCACTGCGGTCCCAAGAGCGATTACACTCCCAGCCATAGACTTGGCAGAAGTTTTAAACGTAGTTACGACCTCTTCCTTGTTCATACGATGATAAAAAATCGTAATTAGGATAGCGACAACAAAAATCGTACCAGGTAAATAAAGCGGTTCGAATGCGGTGGAAATGTTCGTACCTAAGATTGTCTCCCACTGGACTTTCACAGACCTTAACACTTCTTTAATCGGAAGCACGTTCAACCGTGTCAGAACGAGAAGTACCGCAACAATAACATAAGGCACCCATGCTTTATAAAGAGGCATCCGCAGAACAGCTACACTCGCTTCTTCTGGTCGCTCTTCTATTTCACTTCCACCAAAGTCCCACGGTTCTTCAGGTAAAAGGAAACCTTTCATCGCTGCTGGTACGACTATAGCAAGTCCGACAAGACCGCCAATAATAGACGGAAATTCTGGTCCTAGAAACGTTGCAACGATAAAAGCAGGGACAGTGAAACTGAGACCAGCAAATAATGAAAATTTCCAAAGCGCCAATCCTTCTTTAAAGGAATGATTCTCTCCAAATATCTTTGTAAGCATTACAACAAGTACAAGCGGGATAAAGCTTCCAATAAACAAATCAATCATGACAGCAGATTGAGCCACTCCTTGAATATACTCACCGATGGAATGTGCTCCCAGCACCTGTTGAACTTCGTTCGCAACATCTGCCCCTTGTCGCAGCCCTTGATCTACCCCGACAATCAGCGGTGTTCCTACAGCTCCGAAGGATACGGCACTGCTGTCAGCAATCAGTGCAAGTGATACGGCAGCAAGCGGTGGAAAACCGAGCGTTAATAAGAGAGGGGCCGCAATCGCAGCTGGAGTACCGAAACCTGCCGCTCCTTCAATGAAGGATCCAAACAGCCAGGCGATAATAATCAGCTGGACCCTGCGATCAGCGGTAATTCCTGAAAACCCATGACGAATCGTTTCAAGAGCACCACTGTTTTTTAATGTATTCAATAAAAGAATGGCACCGAAGACGATCCATAGAATAGAGATCGCAATTAATCCTCCCTCCAGGGAAGCTGCAGCAACACGGACGACAGGAACCTTCCATACAACAATAGCCAAAACCGCTACAATGGCAAGACTAACAGGCATTGCTTTTACAGCAGGCAATCGAAATAAAACCAACAATATAAAAACAGCCAATACAGGCATTAGTGCAGTCAAAAATTCCAACATACTCACAGAATCACCCCTCTCTCGTTGTTACTTCCATTATACGAGATAAGTGGACCGAATTGGGTGTCTAATTTGTGAAATATTTCACAATATCCCTTTTTATAAATAGACAGCCTCTCCTTATTTCCAAACCCATGTACTGGTCTTCTCCTTCTTTCTTTATAGAAAGCAGTCTTTTCATTTTCTAACTACCGTGTTGTATTAGGTACGCCTGAATTTTTGTAACATAATACAACTCTTTACTGAGTAAAATAGCGATGGGTAAAAGGAAAAGGAATCGACTTTTCTTCAAGTGAGCTTGCATTCTTTCTCATAATCATAGATTTCCTTTTTCACGAAAGCGTGTTAAACTGAAAGCTGGTTTGAATAATAGAATACAAGTCCGCATCGAAGCGGGAGAGGTTCTAGCGACACCCTCTATAAAAAACTAAGGATGGAACTATACCTTGCCTTAGGTATGGTTTTTTTAATGGTTTTCGGGTGTGTAGAATTCTCTTTTTCTAGATTGAAAGGAGAATTTTTTTATGGAAAAAAATAATAAAGCTGTCGTTGTATTCAGCGGCGGACAAGATAGTACGACTTGCTTATTCTGGGCATTGAAAAAGTTTGATTATGTTGAAGTTGTAACGTTTGATTATAATCAGCGCCATAACGAAGAAATTGAAGTTGCCAAAGAGATTGCCGGGGACTTGGATGTAAAACACCACGTTCTTGATATGTCGCTTTTGAATCAACTGGCACCGAACGCACTGACTCGTGATGACATTGAAGTGAAGGATGGCGAAAATGGAGAACTGCCTTCTACTTTCGTTCCTGGGCGTAACTTACTGTTCCTTTCGTTTGCGACAATCATTGCCAACCAAATTGGAGCCAAGCATGTTGTCACTGGTGTATGTGAGACGGACTTCAGCGGATACCCGGATTGCCGTGATGTATTCGTGAAATCCTTGAACGTTACCTTGAACTTATCTATGGATGATCAGTTTGTCATTCACACGCCGTTAATGTGGCTAGATAAAGCGGAAACCTGGGAGATGGCAGATGAACTCGATGCCTTTTCTTATGTACGTGAGAAGACGCTGACTTGCTATAACGGAGTCCGAGGCGATGGTTGCGGTGAATGTCCTGCCTGTAAGCTGCGTCAGAACGGTCTGGAGACTTATCTTGAAAAACGTGAAGAGGTGAATCAATAATGTACGGGTTCACAATCGTAGAAAACTTACAAAAAATCGATCAGGATATCAAACGTCATGAGCTGAAGTATCACCAGAAACGTGTGATGGTGAGTAAAGAATTCACATTCGATGCCGCCCACCATCTGCACTGCTATGAAGGTAAATGCAAAAACCTCCATGGCCACACGTATCGTGTCGTCTTTGGCATCAGCGGTCTTACCGATGAGATCGGTATCGTAATGGACTTCGGGGATATTAAAGAAATATGGAAAGAGCAAATTGAGATTCATTTGGATCACCGTTATCTTAACGATACCTTACCTAATATGAATACAACAGCCGAAAATATGGTTGTATGGATCTATGAAAAAATGGAAAAAGCGTTGAACGGTCACCCACAAGAGTGCCGCGTCGAGTTCGTGAAACTCTATGAAACACCAACGAGTTATGCGGAAGCAAGACGGGAGTGGATGAACAATGAATAAGTTTCCCGTGTTAGAAATCTTCGGTCCAACGATCCAGGGCGAAGGTATGGTCGTCGGCCGTAAAACCATGTTCGTCCGGACAGCCGGCTGTGATTATAGCTGCGCCTGGTGCGACTCCGCCTTTACTTGGGATGGAAGTGCAAAAGACGAAATTGAACGTTTGACGGCAGATGAAATCATCACTCGTCTAAAGGATGAAGGCGGCAATAAATTCGATCACGTGACCGTCTCAGGTGGTAATCCTGCCTTGTTAAATAATTTACACGAACTGATCGAACCGCTGCATGAGCAAGGGGTTGAAGTAGCACTTGAAACACAAGGAAGCCGCTGGCAGGATTGGTTTACGAGTATTGATGACCTGACCATTTCTCCTAAGCCTCCAAGCTCCAAGATGAAGACAAATTGGATGGTCTTGGATGAGATCGTTACTCGTCTGAAAGAAAACGACCGTCTTTCCAATTTAAGTTTGAAAGTCGTGGTCTTTAACGACGAAGATTTAGTCTATGCAGAGGAAGTCCATGAGCGTTATCCAGACGTCCCATTCTTCCTGCAGGTCGGTAATGACGACTTGGAAGAAGATAAACCTGCGAACCTTGCCAGCCATTTACTCGATCAATATGAATGGTTGATTGATAAAGTTGTAGATTCAGAGAAATTAAATCACGTCCGTGTACTTCCGCAAGTCCACGCACTTGTCTGGGGCAACAAACGCGGTGTATAGCAGTTTTCATTGAATGCTATTATTTTAAATTTACATTTACATTTATTACCACCTCAGGTCATCCAGATTCTGGATGACCTGAGGTGGTTTTTATTTTCCATATCATCCACACTTATCTTTCTTCCCATTAAAAAAGGTGCCCATACAAGGGGCACCTTTTCCTTTTACGTTCTCAATTTCTTCTCATCATAGTGTCCTTTTACAACCACAGCGGCGTGTACAGCCCCTGGCACATAAAAGATTAGGGTGAGAACCAAGTTCAATAAAGCCTTTAATGGTTTTCCTGTAAATAGAACGGCGAGTGGTGGAAGAAAAATAGCTAAAATATACAACATATGCTTGTCGCTCCTTTTTGAAATCTCTGTCTATCCATACCCTTTTCCTTATCAATTATAACTACTGTTTACGGAGCTGCCTGCGTCTCTGATTCCAGAGCGTAATCTCAAGGGCGGCTATACAAATCGCCAGCCAGGCAAGTCCAAACAAGAATCCAGCAAGGACGTCCGTAAAATAGTGGACACCCAAATAAATGCGACTCGAGCCCACAGAAAGAATTAATAATACCAGCAAGATATTAATCAGCCACTTCCAGCCTTTTTTCAATCGGCTGATGACAATTAGGTAAATAAGAAAACCATAGAATACCATCGATCCTGTAGAGTGACCGCTAGGAAAACTGAATCCTACCCCATCATATTGAGCAAGTACTTCCGGACGCTGCCGCTCAAAAATCAGCTTCAACACTTTTGTCAGCGCACTGATCCCAATCATATTAACCGCAAAATAAATAGCAACCCAGCGGCTGAATGGAGAAAAGAATAGCAAATACACTAACAATATGATAGATGCAATCGATACCCACATAACCGATCCTGTCTCTGTAATCGCCCCCCATGTCTGGTCCAGCCATGGCGTACTAATCCATTCAACAAAATCAGTCGCTGCTTTATCGACCCTGATTTTCTCGTCTTCTAACACTTCCCCTGCCAATTCAAAGAAAAAATAAAACGCTCCAGCCACCAATACGAACCCTGCTACAATAATGGCTATGGAAGCTTTAGAAAGATCTGATACCTTTGTTCCTGAAAACAACATGTTCAATCCACCTCTATCTGTTATTTCACTTTATAATCCCTTCCCTCCTTCAGCCCTGACAAAACAGTTACAGGAACACATGGTTCAAATAAAAAAAACCCTTCAAGGACTCTTTATCTGGATATGCAAAAGGCATCATGTATTCCTCGTTATCCCTCCATTTGTTGTTTTCCATTTTCAGAAAATCGATAAGCTAAGATTTTTTCCAGTGAACGAAGCGAGCACTTGCTGAAATAACATTCCAACAATGACTGGAACCGCCACTGGAGGCGGAAAGTAAGTAATCGCGATGACCGCTCCACCACTGATATTCCGCATTCCACTATTATACGTAAGCGAAATGACACTATCATGATCAAGCTTGAGCACTTTCCCTGTTAGAAAACCGATAAAGTAAGCGGAAATCGCCATTAAGCAGACGACAACAGCAACCAATATTAATTTTGCATTGATGTTTTTAAAATAAGGAGCAACTGCTGAACTATTGATCGTTACGACCGCCCCAATGCCCAATTTCGTCAATGGGGCCAGATTCGCTTCTAGACGCTCGGTAAATTCTTTTTTCGCCAACTGATTGATTGTCATTCCGGCCAACGATGGAATCACAATCATCCAGAGCAGCCCTGTCATGATTTCCTGGACGTTCATTTCTACGGAGTTTCCGACAAGAACCTTCATCATTAGAGGTACCGCCAGCGGCGCAATCAGCGTATCGACTAGGATGATCGATAAGGTCAGGACGACATTCCCTTTATACATGGAAACCCAAATCAACGACGTAATGCCGGTGGGGATGACAAACGAAAGGACCAGCCCAATGGTTGAATAAGCATCTCCAGCAAAAACGATTGAACCGATCCCTAGTGCAATCACGGGCATAACAATATGCAGCACGCCAATACAAGCGAGCATGCCGACAGGGTGCCGCATCACTTTTTTCAAATCAGAGAAATTAGAACCCAGACTTCCGGAGAAGGTCATGACCGCAAAAATCCACGGTACGAGGAAGACGAGCGAATCGAACCATGCTGAAAAAACAACACCGATAACCACCGCGCTTGGAGTGAGATAGGGCATGATTTTTTGTAAAAATTGATTGATGGATTGAATCACAAGGAAAGACTCCCTTACGTTTAAAGTCCCTCTAGTATAAAGCTTAGCGATAAAAATAGCAGTTCGTTTATACTAAAAAAAGATCAGAGCCACCGTAAGAATCAGGACAGTGCTCAACACCACGAAAATCGCTGCCCCTCCCTACTCCTAATCGCCATATCACGACTGAAAGTCTGCAAATCTTCCTTATTGGAACGATCGATTTTTCTTATTCGTAATAGAAAACCGATAATCACACCAACAGCGGCTCCAACAAAATTAAAAGGACTAGATTCATAATTATTAATAAGGCTGGAGAAATCAAATGCGAAGCCGAAGATCATGAAAAGGACGGATAGTACAAATAAAGTAATAAAACCAATTTTCATCTGCCTGTTCCACTGTTTTTCCCCTAACTTCTCCCGCTCATATTTTTGGATACTCCTCGTGGTCTTCAATCCTACCGCTTTTCCTGTTTTCCATTGATAAAACTGAATACAAGCTAGCGTAAGAAGGAGTAGAACAATAATAAATAACATCATTCGAGGAGACAGTCCTTGTCTAAAATAAAACTCCATCCCTATGAGAAGGACTGCGATTCCCACATTCATGATCAGCCATTGCTTCCATCTTAATTTCTTAACTTCTTCTCCTGACAACATCTTCGTCTCCCCCTCTCAAACGCTTCCCACCCCCACATTTTAACAATTACTAGAAAGAAACCTCCCTTAGTATAGGACAAAATATTCCCAGCATAGGAATAGAAAAGGACAGGAGGGTGACCATGGATATCGTATTGACTGTCGGCGGTTCCATCTTAATTGGCTCTTTGATTGGTTATAAATTTGGTGCAGGTGAAAAGCCAGAAACGTATTCCATCCAATACTTCCTCTCAAAGAAGAGTTCGCCTCAAAAAGAAATCATAGAAACCATTCAAAACGCAGAGCAAACCATTGATGTTGCTATCTTCCTTTTTACAAATAAAAACATTGTGGCTGAACTCTGCCAGGCGGCTAAACGTGGAGTAAAAGTCAGAGTGTTCACGGATCGAAAACAGCTTGAAACCTCTCAAGTCCAATATGATCACATGAAAGAAATGGCTCAATACGGGATAGCGATCAGGACGAATACGCACGATGGAACGATGCATATCAAAATGTTGATCGCTGACCAGAAAAAGGCTTTAGTTGGCTCCTACAATTTCACCTACAATGCCGAAAAGAAAAACGACGAAATCCTTGTAACGATCACTAATGAAAAACAAGCCGTCAAGCTGACCAACATCTTTCATGATCTTTGGGCAGACGGGATTAACTTTCAATATCCTCAGGATGGGAAAAATGCCTCATAAAAAAGAAGGCTCTAGCTGAGCCTTCTTTTGAGCTGTGGCGATATTTGATTAAGAAAATTCAAGGAAAGAGCATTGAAATCGGATGCTTTTTCAATATTACATACATGCCCGCAAGCGGGTATCACGACCAATTCCGATGCAGCTTCTTTGCAGACATGTCTGCGGATTCCCGGTAAGAACATGTGGTCTTCTTCCCCGGAAATATAAAGCTTCGGGATGTTATTTTTCTTCTTCCGTAATTCTCCATAAATCTGATAAGCATCTCTGACCGTGAATAACCAGGTCAGATAAGCATGTCTGCCCAACTTAAGAGCCTCTTTTATAAAGACGTTCCTTGACTTTTTATGATTTTTCTTCGGCATCAAAATATAGGCAAAACAAGCATAAGGGAACATATACGGAAGCATATGACGGATAGGAAACGAAAGGCTCAATTTCCCAAGAGCTTCTCCCCACCATAGCCACTTCCCAACCGCTCCCGATAAAATCATAGATTGGATACGAAGCGGATACTTGGTAGCCATATGTTGAATCACAAGCGTGCCCAGTGAAACACCAACAAAATGTGCTCGATTAATATGAAGAAGGTCCATCAACTCAATTACTTTTTTTCCAGTATAGATTAGGACTGGCTCTTCCTCTGATAACGGCGAAGCTCCGTGTCCTGGAAGATCAATCAATAGCAAATTATAGTTGGCTTTGAATTCATCCATTTGCTTGTAAAAAATTTTATGATTCCCGCCGAATCCATGAAAAAGTATGACCCACTCGTGACTATATTCGTTACGATAGACTTTATGACCTAGTGGCCTTTTCACATTGTTTATCATAATATTTCTCTCAGCACGCTCCTAGATTCATTTGCCGCATTTTCCATTAATGATTGTTTTCAGCATCGTTTCATCCATATCGAGTGGCTCTGTTTGGCTACGCTTTAGCAGATTCCGCGTATTATTGTCATCAAATGTCAGTGTTTTCTCTAAATACTGGTGAAAGACCTTCATTGGTTCATTGAATTTCCATTCTTGCTCAGTAAGCTCTCCAGCATTCGTCGTCGGGACGAGCTCAACCTTGTGAAAATCAAGTTCTTTCTTTAACGTTTCAAAAACGAATTGATTGGTTGGAGGATTCGAATTTGTGATGTGATAGATCGTGTTATCTTCTGCATTTTCTAAGCCTGCCGTCAGCACGTCCACCACATAATCGACAGGAACAAGGTTTTGAGCTGCCTCCGCATCACATAGAAATCTCATCTTAGCGCTACTTTCTTCTTTTTGACGAGACATCCGTTTTTTTAGAATCTCAAAACTGCGAATTACCCCATATAAGGCAAAAGTCGATTCCGCTTCGCCGGTTTTCGAATCACCGACAATGATGGAAGGACGATAAATATTCACATTAAAATGGTTTGTATAGTCAAAAACAAGATGTTCTGCATGGCACTTGCTCTCTTCATACGAATTCACAAAATCATTATGAACGGAATGCAATTCTTCGTTCGCGTGCTCCTGGTTTCCC
>NZ_JRNX01000558.1 GCF_000786645.1 Halobacillus sp. BBL2006 | reverse complement strand
GAAGTGAAAAGGTAGCGGACCATCTGTTCACGAGTAGGGTTCAACTGATTTTTCACTGCGAAAAGCGTCCCTGGTACACATCCCGCGCTCCCTGCTGTCGGCGTTGCACAGATCGTACCCATGGCTGCGTTCACTTCATTCGTCGCTACTGCTTTGCTTACGGCATCCATCAACAGATTCCCAGATAGAGGAGTATGATTCTTCATATAGTTCTGAATCAGAACAGCATCGCCGCCTGTTAGGCCACTATGAGATTTCACACCTTTCAATCCATCCTCAATGGCTTTTTCCATCACATCAAGGTTCTTTTCCATCTGTCCCACGACTTGTTCCCGGGTCAGTTCTTTCACTTCCATCTCTTGACGAATCATCACTTCTGAGATTTGTATATTTTGACTTTCTGCAAGTTCTACTAATTCTGCAACATTTCGAAACATATTACACTGCCCCTTTCTTATTCCGATATTTTCGCTACTTGGATGATGTGATCTGCACGCTCGAGCTCTCCTAAAACGGTATCATCGATATTCTGGTCCATTTCTATCACCATCAATGCTTGCTCTCCCTGAGCTTTTCGAGATACTTCCATTCGTCCGATGTTAATCTCGTTTTTGGCAAGAATGGACGTCGCTGATGCAATGGCACCATAGCGATCATTATGGATAAGCAAAATAGCAGGGTGGCTGCCTGAAAGATTTAAATCAAATCCGTTCAGCTCGGTTATTTCAGCTTTTCCTCCACCGATCGATATACCTACAAGCTCAAGCTCTCCATCATCATCACCGATTTTCAGGCGAGCAGTGTTTGGATGATCGGTATGAGCATCTTCTTCATGAAAACGAATCTTCATGCCATTTTTACGAGCGGTTTCGAGTGCTTGTCCGATTCTTTCATCATATGTTTCATAGTCAAGCAGACCACCGATAATCGCCACGTCGGTGCCGTGGCCTTTATATGTTTTTGCAAATGATCCATATAGATGGACATGTGCATATTTAGGTTCTCTTCCGAATAGGTGCCGGGCGGCTCTACCGATACGCGCAGCCCCGGCCGTATGTGAACTGGACGGACCAATCATAACTGGACCGATAATATCAAACACAGATCTATATTTCATTTCTTTTCACCATCCCTTAGTTGTCTACCTCCATTTTACAAAGAAAATGCTTTCTAACTCAAGATAGCCCATAAGTATTTTATCACAATACTGTCTTTCTTGATTAGTATTTACAATAATCTAACAGAAGTTATTGATTCTGATTGTAAATTGAAGTAAAATAACAGTTTGTGGGTTACACGGTAACCGGGCGGGAGAGGGATAATTTCATAGAGGAAGATTGTTATGCTCAATAAGCATACAAAACAGGTGAGCTGGAAGAAAGAATTCACGGCTGGATTAATTGGCTACTTTACCACTGTGTACATTGTTGCCGTTAACAGTCAGATTCTTCAAAGTGCCGGTTTACCGCTTGAGAGCGGTATGGTCGCCACGATTCTTGCCAGCGCCATCGGATGTCTGATCATGGCCATATACGCCAATGCGCCTATGGTTCTCATTCCAGGCATGGGAGTTAATGCTTTGTTTGCCTATTCAATCGTTGAAGGCACAGGCCTGAGCTTCCAAGAAGGACTCGCTGTGGTTCTAATGGCTTCCCTTCTATTTTTAGTCACCGCTTTTACTAGATTAGGAGACTGGCTGAAACATGCTATCCCAGAGTCATTGAAAAACGCAATAACGGTTGGACTTGGATTATTCCTGACTTTAATCGGTTTAGAAAAGGGCGGTCTTGTCGTTAAAGGCGAGCATTCTCTGATCACTTTAGGAAATCCGTCATCAGCGGTCGTGATCACCAGCCTGCTAACCTTATTCATCGGTATTTTCCTATTCACGAGAAATGTTCCAGGGAATTTCCTAGTGACTATGGTCATAGGCACGATCATCGCTTATTTCACAGGGATTTTAAATGAGCCCGGTCAGATGCTAGCCCTTCAAGAGCAATCATGGATATTCATGCCGGACTTCAGCAGTATTGGACAGTTCGGTTTTTGGATGGCTGTTTTCCCGTTAGCGATCGTCCTAATATTTGAAAATATGGGGCTGATCCACGGGCAACTAAACATGTTAAAACAAGAAGACAAGTTCAAGCGTTCTTATCAAGCTACCGCCTTCGCCTCTCTTACTAGTGGATTATTTGGTACATCACCTACCGTGTCCTCCGCAGAGAGCGCTGCCGTTATTGCTTCAGGTGGCAAAACAGGAAGATCAGCTTTAACGATGGCTGTTCTATTTATTGGAACGCTATTACTGATTCCATGGATTTCAATGGTACCTTCCACTGCCATCAGTCCAATTCTGATTATTGTCGGTGCCCTCATGGTACAGAACATCAAAGAGATTCCGCTGGATCAGTTGTCCGAATCCATGCCAGCATTTTTGATTATTGTGATGATTCCCTTCACATACTCAATCGCTGATGGAATGGCTTTTGGATTTATCGCCTATCCGATTGTAAAATTAGCCTTAGGAAAACAAAGAGAATTATCGACGCCTGTCGTCCTTATCGCCATGGTCTTTCTCGTTGAATTTATCATGCGAACCCTCGGGCATTAAGTAAAGTGTGGAATCGCCTTGGTCAACCAGACAAGCTATGACACATTAGTAAAACATCAAAACCCCCTCTTTCATTCATTTGGAAGAGGGGGTTTTGATGTCTGTTATACCCTTCTGTAAAATTATTCTTATTCCTTTAAAGCTCCCGATTGTTGAAGACTCAGTTTCGAAACTTTTTATGTTTCCGTTGCCTTGGATAGAAATAGGAGGTCCGGGAAATCACTCGCTTTCCATGGGCATTTGGTGAGCTTCCTCAGGCTTCGCCTTGCGGGATCTCACCTGTCATTCTCATCCCGCAGGAGTCTCGCCGTTTTCCCCGCCACCATATATTTGTAAGTCTCTCGAAAGTTCTATCCTGAGTAAGGAGACTGTGGAATGTAGAATGGCTTTGAATTCAGTGTTATAGCTGGATTTCCATCACCTATCGTTTAGATTCGTACACGTATGATTTCGAGTTCATCATTTGGCAAGGGGCGTTGGGGAAGGGGGAGACTCCCGTGGGAGAAGGAAGTAGGCA
>NZ_JRNX01000557.1 GCF_000786645.1 Halobacillus sp. BBL2006 | reverse complement strand
TCTGAATAGGATGATAAAGCGTGATGATTCAGCTGGATTTCCCCTTCGTTCGGTTGAATAAGACCTGCAATCACATTAAGCAGGGTTGACTTACCGGCTCCGCTCCGACCAACGATGGCCGTTTGAGACTGAGGCGGTATCTCAGCCTGAATGCCTTGAAGAGCAAAACCGCCATCGTAACGAAACGAGACGTTTTGAAGTTCAAGTCGAGGCGGCAAAGCGTATACATCCAGCTTTTTCTCCCCCCAAGTCACACCTTTCTCTTCTTTATCCAGTTCTTCCATCAGCTGATTGGCTGCCCCTGTACTTCCACGTCCTGTATGGAATGCACTACCGAAATCCTTCAAAGTAAGGTAGAATTCGGGAGCCAATACCAAAATGAAGAATGCCGGGAAAAAGGCGATACTCTCATACACCACAAGTCTGATTGCAATTTCTAGCGCAATTAATCCGATACTTAACATCGAAATGAACTCCAGCATGAGCGAAGAAACAAAGGCTACTTTAAGCACACCCATCGTCGCATCTCTAAAACCAAGACTGCTCTTTTCAATTTCATCTTTTTGCCTTTTTGACCGACCGAATAATTTTAAAGTCGTCAGTCCTTGAAGCGTATCTAAAAATGTACCTGAAAAAGCAGACAGCTTCTCCATTTGCTCTTCGGATTTCTTCTTTGTCATGATCCCGATAAGTGCCATAAAGAAGGGAATAAAAGGCGCTGTAATCACCATAATTAGACCTGAGTATAAATGCTGCGTAAAGACAACGATCAAAATCATGAACGGGATGATGGCTGTTTGAATCATTTGAGGAATATAGCTGCTGAAATATCCATCCACCTCATCAACGGCATCCATGAGAACACTGACTTTCCTTCCCGATTGTCCTGAAAGCGAGACTTGAAGCGGGTTTCTTGAAAACTTTTGAATGACCGCATTTCTAAAATAGCTTTTCGCACGTGCCGCCATCCTTACTCCAAGGCGGCCATTGGCCCAGGTGAAAAATGAACGTCCAGCCAGTACAAGGATCAACCCGACGAGAAGTGGAATAATGGATTGAAAAGACTGCCCTTTAAGAAAAACCCGGTCCACAACTGCCACAAAAAAGTAAGCTTGACCTATGATTGACGCCCCTATAAATAAGGATGTCACAACCAATAGCAAAACTACTTTTCTGTGCGCAAAGGCTAATTTGCTGAGATGCTTCATATTTATGGTTAACTCCTAACTTAAAAGGGTTATTTGTGAATGATTTCACATATAATAATTATAATAGATTGGCCGGTCTATTTCTAAAGAAAAAGCTTCGTCATTTATGACAATTCTGTTTCATTTTTCCCTTATCTAGTAACTAGCATACTCTACCTCCATCAATCAAGCATTAAAAAAAGCCACTCGAATTTCCAAGAGGCTTTTATCTATCGTTTTATACTGTCTTTGAAACAACCTTGGAAATCAGCATCTTCAGGGCGATTCCACCTAGGGCAAGCTTAGCTTCCTCTTCTTTCTCCGACTGTAATGTCGCCGGTATTTAGGGACGGCGGCTTCGCACTCCCCATTGATCACCATTTTCGTTATTTCCCACGCTTCTCTCTCTTTCAATAAGATTTGTTAAATTTGTTAAGAAAAAAGTTAACGTTTCTAAAGCTTTATACGATATCAAGCTCTTTAAGGTTTGTCAAAACTGTAAGAAAATTAAATTCGCGTTTACCCTTAGGGATATAAGTTCTTTAGGGCATTTAAATTTTTTTTGGATTTTGACAACCTTTAATTATTCGTTAAGATAAACTTGTTAAGAAAAAATTTAACATATTTAATTATTTAAACTTCGCAAGGAGGTTTTGAATGACCATTCATGAGAACGACCGTGCAAAAAAGTCCATCGAGAAACCTCGTTATTGATTCCATAGCAGAAACAATGGATCTACATGGAGTCACGCTCAGTGCAAATGAATTGCAGGTAAAACTCGGCATGAGTACAGGGGCGACAAAAAGCTGTAAAACTACAACAGACAATTCAAAAAGGAACAGACAATTCAAAAAGGATCACACAGACATACATTTGTAGTAGAGAAAGACTTCTTCACAGAGAAATGGATGCGATTAAACAAGCCCAAGGATAAAATGGAGAGCTGTTTGATTCTGAAGGAATTTCAGAAGAACTGAGGACGGAAGCACTTTGAAGTTTACAATCTAATGGACGCTTCCATCCCCTATTACCAATGGCTGCAAAAGCCCGTATCCTCTATTGAGAGCGGAGAGATATTCAATCTGCTGCCAATAAAAGAAAAAATAGCATAAACACCTCTCTATGAATAACGGCCTTTAAGTTATTTAGGTTAAACGTACGCTGCTTTTATTTTGTAGAATTTATTCAGAAAATAACGTCAGGAGTGATGTCAGTGGAAAAGCAAAAACCATTCTGGAAAAAGAATGCACCTGTTTTAATGATTGGTGCTCTGTTAACCATATTCGTTGTCTATATAGCCATAACTAATGAAAGCATCCAGTGGGGTGGATTCATTGCCATGATTGCATTCTACGCCCTCGTCTATTACATCGGAGCATTCCTCGCTACCAACAAATCCAGTTCCCTCTCAGATATGATGGTTGCTAAACGCAGCTTGCCTCTTGGAATCGCAATGTTCACAATGGCCGCAACGTGGGTAGGAGGAGGATATGTTAACGGAACTGCGGAATTCACCTATAGTGACGGCCTTGTTTGGGCTCAAGCCCCGTGGGGATATGCATTGAGCTTGATTATTGGCGGTATTTTCTACGCCAGAAAAATGCGCCGTTATGAATTCATGACAATTATTGATCCGCTTGAACAGCGATTCGGTAAGAAAATGGCCGGTGTCCTTTACATCCCTGCTCTATTAGGGGAAATGTTTTGGAGTGCTGCAATTTTAACAGCCTTAGGGACGACGTTTGGTACGATTTTGAATATCGATTTTACGACTTCAATTATATTATCCGGTATCATAGCGATTGCTTACACTGTCGCGGGAGGTATGTGGGCCGTAGCCTACACAGACGTTTTCCAAATGGCAATTCTACTTATTGGTCTGATTGTTGTAGTGCCCTTTGCTCTTGGTCATGTCGGGGGTCTCGATTCAGCATGGGACAATTATTCAGTAGAGCTGGGTTCATACGCCAACCTTTTTCCACCGTTAAATGGATGGCAGGACCCTGAATGGGGAAATTGGTTCTGGAATTGGATCGATTATGCTTTACTATTGATCTTCGGAGGAATTGCGTGGCAGGTGTACTTCCAACGCGTACTCTCTGCTAAAAATGAAAAAACAGCCATGTGGCTTTCAATTACTGCCGGTATCATCTGCATCATCGCAGCGGTACCTGCCGTTCTTATCGGAATCGTCGGATTCAACATTGATTGGGCTAGCATGGGACTGCCTACCCCTGAAAATCCATCTGTGATTTTACCGCACGTACTGAGATATCTAACACCAGAAATTGTCTCAGCTATCGGATTAGGGGCTCTGGCAGCCGCTGTCATGTCATCAATGGACTCATCTATTTTATCAGCATCTTCCATGGCTTCATGGAACGTGTATCGACCATTAATCAATCCAAAAGCGAGTCAGGATAAACTGAAAAAAGTAATCAAGCGCACGATCATCATCGTCGGAGTCGGTGCTATGATCATAGCACTAAACGTAAAAAGCGTGTACACCTTGTGGTACTTAGCATCAGATCTTGTCTATACGATTCTATTTCCGCAGCTAACAATGGCGTTATTTTATAAGAAAGCGAATCTTTATGGTTCGATCGCTGGATTTGTCACCGCTCTCTTCTTAAGAATCGGAGGAGGAGAACCAGCATTAGGATTACCAGCATTTCTGCCTTACCCAATGATCAATGCAGATGGTATCGTCTTGTTCCCATTCCGTACGCTCGCCTGTATCGCTGCATTCGTTATGATTTTTGTAGTTTCTGAACTCACAAATAAGAAATGCAAACCTCGCCCGCTTCAAATGCCGGACGAGCAAGAAGGAAAAGACGCTGCGTAGGGCATCGGTTGTCACTGGTTTTCGGTGTTAACGAATCTCGCAAGATAAATTGTAAGACCTTATCATTTCCTGGGAAATAAAAACGAAGCATCCCGATTTATATCAATTTTCGGGATGCTTTTTATTTATTGTTAGGCAGATGATTTAAAAAGGATTTGATAGTCTTACGATCTTTCAAAACTATGACCCGGTTTTCAGGGTCAAGCATCTGAAACTCTTGAAAGCGAATCCTCATTTTCTTCTTACGAGAATGATAAGTCGTAACTATGAATTTAATAAATTCGAAATCCAACTTTTCTGTACAGTCTTCTCCCATATCAACTCTCGTCTTTCCACGATTCAGGAACCACCGTTTAACTACCCGGTACAAACAAACCATTAGAGGAGCTTCCAAATAAACAATCGTATCTGCACGCTGAGTACGTAAATCGTATGTAATACTGTAGTTGCCTTCTAAGATCCACTCGTCCTGAACGGTCACATCTTGCTGCCTCCGCTTGAAATCTTCCAAACTCGCCTGTTTCCACCCGGGTTCCCAAAAAAATCGGTCCAGATGATAAACATTGATTCCAAGCTTCTCTCCCAACCTCCTCGCAAAAGTAGACTTCCCGGCACCTGCAGACACTCCCATAACCATGATTCGTTTCATAAAAACTCCCCCTTTACTTTTTCCCCAAAGTAAAGCCCTCAAATAGACGCCCGCCA
>NZ_JRNX01000556.1 GCF_000786645.1 Halobacillus sp. BBL2006 | reverse complement strand
GTAAAAAAGTAAGGGAATCAGCGAGAGGCCCAGTGAGGGCAGCGCCAAAACCAAGTAATATCCCGGCCGCTGGAAGTAGGGCGACAGGAACCATCAACGATTTTCCGAACTTTTGTAAGCTACCAAAATATTTCTTCACATCTTATCCTCCTTTTAAGGAAACGCTTTCGTGATTGATATAGAGGAGACCCGGACTACAAAAGCCCGGGTGGCCATTTTAATGATTAGTAACGACTTGCTTGCTTGCATGAAGAGCTGGCCAGTAACCCTTATTTGCTTCAATCATGTCATCTAATATCTGACGGGCACGAGGAGCGTCTACGACAGTGCGGTTTAGAGTGAGTGCTTGTAAAGCTTTATCATAGCTATTCTCATAGAAAGCATCGACGACAAGTTTTTCGTATGCCAGCTGTCCTTCAATCAATCCTTTATAGAAGGTAGAAATGTGACCAACAGCAAATGGTTTAGGGCCTCTGTTGGTGATCATTGCAGGAACCTCGACCATAACGTCGTCCGGTAGGTTTGCGATCGTTCCGTTGTTTTCGACCATAACGATGAAGATATCACCATTGTTATAGGCCATGGAAGCGGCGACTCGAATCATGTATCTGCCGTGGATATCCACTTCAAGTTCAACATTTTCAGTTGTACCGTCTTCAATAATTTGGTCAGCTAGCGTATGAACCCGTTTTTCACGTCCGTTAATGACCTGGCGCGCTCTTGTATTAGATGGGTCTTCTTTTTCCACCATTTGAGAAGGATAGAGATAATACTGAAGATACGTGTTCGGCAAGTATTCTGGGAAGTCTGTCACCATTCGTTCTACTTGTTTGAACGTATGGATCCAAGATGGGTCATTAGCAATTTCGGCATCCTCAGGGATAAATCCATCTTTTGTAATGGCGCGCTTGATTGTATTTGTATGATCGTTCCCATCTTTATCAAGAATTTTCGTGAACCAGCCAAAGTGGTTGAGACCAAAATACTCTGGGACAAGATCGAATACATCTTTGCCAAGGATCCCAGCATAGCTCACCATAATAGCTGCTGGCATATCACAAATGTTCAATAGCTTCTTATCGTCAGGGAATTCGCGTCGAAGCGCTTCAGCAACAATGGCTGCTGGGTTGGTATAGTTCAAGATCCAGGCATCCGGAGAATACGTTCGAATATCGTTCACTAGTTCAATCATGTCTCCGATCGACCGTAAGCCATACGCCATCCCGCCTGGTCCGCATGTTTCTTGTCCGACTGCTTCGTAACGAAGTGGAATCTGTTCGTCCTGCTCACGCATGGCCAGTCCGCCAGTACGGATTTGCACAAAAACGAAATCTGCATTGGATAAAGCTTCTTCTTTGTCCGTTGTATAGTGGAAAGAGTCCAACTCAGGGTATTTTTCACGTAAGATAATTTCTGTTGCCTTTGCAACCTTTTCTTGTCTTTCAGCGTTCGTATCGTAAAACGTAATCGATTTCAAAGGGAACTGTTCCTTTTCTGCTACCAAGCTCATGATCATTCCGATTGTGTACGTGCTACCGCCGCCAACAACTACAAGGTTTTGTCTTTTCATAGTATTTGACCTCCATTAAAGGTATTATATTTGTATTAATTAATTATTAATATGAATATAATACATATATGTGAAAGCGTCAACATACATATCGAAAAAAATAAAAAAATTCGTTATAATAGAGATATTGATCAAACAGGAGGAATACCTATGGCAGCACCTTTGTATCGAAGGATTGCTCAACAAATTAAAGATGAAATTGAAGAAGGAAATTGGATGGAGGGAGAGGCGATTCCAACAGAAAACCACCTCTCTGAACAATACAATGCTTCCCGTGTGACCATCCGCCAGGCGATCAAGGTACTGGTAGAAGACGGATTGCTTGAGAAAATACAGGGAAGCGGAACTTATGTGAAAGAACAGAAAATTGAACACAATATCTTTGAATTACTTAGTTTTACAGAAGAAATGAGAAAGTTGAACAAAGAGCCGGTCAATCATATTCTTGACTTCAGACTTATTGCACCTCCTGATTATGTTAGGAGACGGTTAAAATTAGCTCCGGATGAAAAAGTGTTTTATGTCCGCAGACAGCGTCTTGTCGATGGGGTACCTTATGTTTTGGAAGACACGTATTTGCCTGTTGCCCTCTTCCCAAATTTGTCTTACAGCATCATGAGTGGTTCCAAATATGATTACATTGAGAAAGAAGTAGGGATGAAAATAAAAGACAGCTTTCAGGAAGTTATTCCTGTTCTTCCCAGCAGAGAGATTGCGGAGGCTTTAAACGTGGATGAATCCTTACCAATTCTCAAAATGGAGTCTCACAGTGTGTTCGTGGATGGAACAATTTTTGAGTACAGCGAAAATCATTTCAAGAGTGATGAATACAAATTTACTTTGAAAGCATCAAGACCTTAGATTTTTAATAAGATGTGTATCCTCTTCTACCTTTGGGAATCGTACCCACACAATAATAGAAGGGGTGAGGAGATGGAACATCGTATTTCACATGAAGAAATGGATACCATTCTTAAGCAGTTAGAGGATGATTATGTTAAGGCTGTGAAGGGTAATTCGAGCAGGAATGTTGAAGACTTTATTGAGCAATTTTTATATGACTCATGGGACTACAATGATCAAAATATCGACTTGATCAAAGCTGTCATGAGCAGATATACACAAGGGGAAATCTATGAAACGACCTTCAGCGGGGCTTTCAACGAAATGGTCGACCACTTGCAGGAAAAACTTCAGCAATTGGATGAAGAGGAAATATATCCGATGATACACACACCTTGGGGCGGGTCTTTTCTTGTCTCTTTCGTCGATGGACTCGTGATTCAATATTTTACGGGTATTTATAGTGTAGAGGACTTAAGAAAACTTACCCCACAGCTAAAAGAAGTCATATTGAACGCTTTATGTACAGAAAAGCAATAGAAAAAAGGTGATTTCCTATCCATTGGGAAATCACCTTTTTCATTTGGCTCAGTCAAAACTTGTGTTTAATCCATAAAAGCTCCCTATTTAAGAAGACTCAGTTTCGAGACTTTTGTGAGTGATGATGGTGGCGGTGAAAACGACTCCCTTTCCGCGGGCATGCGCTGAGCCTCCTCAGGCTGCGCCTTCCGGGGTCTCACCTGTCATTCTCATCCCGCAGGAGTCTCGCCGTTTTCCCAGCCACCATATATTTGTAAGTCTCTAAAAATTCTATCCTGAGTAAGGAGACTGTGGAGTGTAGAATGGATTTTAATTCAGTGTTATAACTGGATTTCCATCATCTATCGTTTAGATTCGTACACGTATGATTACGAGGTCATCATTTGGCAAGGGTCGTTGGGGAAGGGGGAGACTCCCGTGGGAGAAGGAAGTAGGGGAGATCCCACAGGGCGCAGCCCGAGGAAGCTCGCCGGTTCCCCCACAGGAAA
>NZ_JRNX01000555.1 GCF_000786645.1 Halobacillus sp. BBL2006 | reverse complement strand
CCTCTCGCTCGAAGCCTCCAGAGAAACTGGCGCAGCACTCAGACGATCTTCAAGGATAACACGGAAGTGAGCGGTGCGCTGGACTTGATTGGCAAACATGCCGACAGATACTGGGAGGTTCAATGAAGCGCCGTTGGAGAATTGAATCGTCGTAGTATGGTCGGACTCACCTTTGTAGGACCTGATGTACTTGTGAGCGACCCAGGAGCATTCTTTGCGTTTCGGGGAGATGATAGGGAAGAAATAGATGCCCATAGCTTCTGAAATGACAATCGGAGGTTTATGGGTATAGCTTGTCACTTGTTTCGTACCAGAGATACGACCGTCCAGACTACTCGCAAAATATCGGCAAGAATCATCAACGACCTGGCTTGGACATTTTGTGATTTCAAAACAGTTCCCTCGTTCGATCACTTGAGTGATGACTTGTCCACTATCATCATACTTTGCAATCAACGCCATGGTTTGAGGATTAATCTCATATTCTTTTTTTTGAACATATTCCATCCAATTCAACACCCCTTCTATTAAACATGGCGGCAGCCCTTCCTCTAGGCAGAACATGCCGCTTATCTTCTTAAATTTACCAAATCAAACGCAAAAAGTCTAAACATTCTTAAAAAATGTGCAATTTTTTTATCTTTGCTATACTACAGGTAAGCATACGCCTATCTTTTGGCCAAATTTTCTTCTGTTTCTTTCCTTTCCTCTCGCCCAAAGTCCGGATTCAGAAGCGTAAAAAACTCGAGTTCGGGTTGAATATCTTTCAAATCGAACACCCCCCTATGAAATTCATACTTGTTTAAAGGAGGAAAAAATCATGTGGAATCGCAAGAAAAAACAGCAGCATAAAAAAGAAGAGCAATCTTTAGAAGTCCGTGATTTATCCATCCATGATGTCCGCAAAGCCGTCCACTCTTATGCAGATGATAAACCCTCTGAAGTGCCTCTGAGTGTACTGATCAAAGAGGATTTGACATTGGATTATGAGTTACTCTCTCCTTACCTTCATGCCATCCCTGAAAAAAATTTTTACATGTCGAGGGAGACCTATGAATTGTTTGAAGAAGAGGACCGTGATCTTGCTCACGATCTCGACAAAGTTCAGTGGGCTGTTGACCAATACATGAAACAAAAGCAAGAGCTGCCTATCATTGACCATGACCCTTACAAGCGGATAAATTATTATAAGCTTGAAAAGCTTGGATTGTTACCGGAACGCCCAGATCGCGATTTTTATTTAACGAGAGAGGAATTCATGATCACTTACAAAAAACCAGAATGATCAGAGTTTGAGGAAAGGCTTTCGGGATAAAAAAAAGTGCCAATGCTCATGAAGAGCATTGGCCAAAAGAGACGACTGGTTAACTTTTGAGTGAGGGAATTAATTTTGAAAAAGCTCTCCGAGACGTGAAGAGACTTTTCCATG
>NZ_JRNX01000554.1 GCF_000786645.1 Halobacillus sp. BBL2006 | reverse complement strand
TAGTAAAAATGAAAAGTTTCTTCAGGATTGCTTTTTTCATGCCAGCGATTACAGCCCTTGTAGCTTCTTCTATTATCTTCATGATTATGTTGGACGAGAACTATGGTCTTGTGAACTATTTATTATCCTTTGTAGGAATCGATCCTATTGCATGGCTGTCAGATCCGTTTTGGGCAAAAGTAGCATTGATGGCTGCGATTACTTGGCGTTGGACAGGGTATAACATGGTTATTTTCTTAGCAGGTCTTCAAAACATTCCTGGTTCACTTTACGAAGCTGCTGAAATGGATGGAGCAGGGAAGCTTCGTCAGTTCTTATATATCACTGTACCGCAGTTGAAACCTATCTTTCTTTTTACATTCGTTCTTTCGACGATTGGTACGCTGCAGTTGTTCGATGAACCGTATATCTTAACTGAAGGCGGTCCGAATAACTCTACATTAACGATTACACTGTACTTATATCAAAATGGTTTCAGATACTTTGACTTCGGATATGCATCCGCAATCGCATATGTGCTCGTGTTGATTATTGGGGTACTTTCCTGGGCACAAATGAAATGGGCAGGTGAAGATAAATGAGGCATAACGTCAGTCCTTTTAGAAAGACACTTCTCTATATCTTTTTATTTATTGGTGTCATTGTTTCGGTATTTCCTTTCTACTGGATGTTCGTTGGAGCGACTAATCCGTCTGGTGAGATTTTCAATGTTCCGCCCAATTTCCTACCAGGTGATTATGGGTGGGAAAATTTTAAAAATTTAAATGAAAATGTCGGGATTGTCAGGGTACTAGGAAACTCTCTGTTTATAACCTTGACGTTTACCGTACTTTCAGCAATTGTATGTACAGCTGCAGGGTACGCTTTCGCTAAGTTCCAATTTAAAGG
>NZ_JRNX01000553.1 GCF_000786645.1 Halobacillus sp. BBL2006 | reverse complement strand
TTAATTTGAAAAGAGACTTTAACAAGTGGATCTTCACTCGGAATTTGTTCAGTACCTTCGTTTTCTACCAGGTTTAAGACGTCAATGGATGGTGGAGAGATGTCTACTTTCTTATTGAAGATCGTAGACATACTTGTCGCTGCCGATCCCATCATTTGATTCATCGCTTCTTGGACAGCACTGAGTGAAATTTCATTCAAGTTCTCGTCTGGGGAGCTTCCATCTCCCCCCAACATCAAATCTGCAATGATTGCAGCATCATGAGTCTTGATGACAAGAACGTTCTCACCCGAAAACCCGTGTGTGTACGTGACTCCTATCGCCACGTGTGGTTTAGGAAATTCCTCAGGTAAACGAGCTCGACTGACCACCGAGATTGTCGGTGTTGTAATTTCAACTTTTTGATTTAGTAGAGACGATAAAGCCGTAGCTGAGCTTCCGAACGAAATATTTCCAATTTCCCCTAACGCATCTTCTTCTAAGCTGGATAAATGAGGATTTGGTTCTTCCGATCGGGAAGTCACTCGTTTTTCCTCCTCGTCATCACTACCATTTAATAGTGCGTCGATTTCATCTTGTGATAACATATCATCATTCATCATCGTACGGCCTCCCTTGGTACTTATCTAAAACTTGGACAGCCAAGTTCTTCTTCAATTTTCCAGGCTGGATATAGAATTTGTCTTCATTATCCACTTTTAATGTCATTGGTTTTTCGATCGATTGGTCCAACCGAATCACATCATCTTGTTTCAGCCCTAAAAATTGTTCAATAGAAATGTCTGCTTCTCCCAGGATGGCTCGAATATCCACCTCAGCGCCTCGCAGCGTCTTAGTTAACGCTTCATA
>NZ_JRNX01000552.1 GCF_000786645.1 Halobacillus sp. BBL2006 | reverse complement strand
GGGACAGAGATCATTAAAGAATTAGGTGAGCATCATATGAATACAGGTGATTTGATCATTTATACATCTGCTGATTCAGTCTTGCAAATTGCTGCTCACGAAGAGGTTATTCCACTAGAAGAACTTTATGAGATTTGTGAACTGTGCAGGGAGTTGACACTTGACGAGAAATATATGGTTGGCCGTGTTATTGCCCGCCCGTTTGTTGGGAGTTCTGGAGCGTTTGAGCGAACATCCAACCGCCATGATTATGCCTTGAAACCTTTTGGACGAACAGTCATGAACGAAATGGAAGATGGAGGCCTTGATGTTATTGCCTTAGGCAAAATCTCTGACATTTATGATGGTGAAGGGGTCACTGAAGCAATTCGAACGAAAGATAATATGGATGGAATGGATCAACTCGTAAATTCAATGGACAAAGATTTCAAAGGTATGAGCTTTCTGAACCTTGTTGACTTTGATGCGAAATTCGGTCACCGTCGTGATCCACTAGGGTATGGAGAAGCTTTGGAAGCCTATGATAAGCGTCTCCCTGAAGTTCTTGAAAAAATGCAGGACGATGATTTGTTGATTATTACTGCTGACCATGGAAATGATCCAGTACACCACGGAACAGATCACACAAGAGAACTTGTTCCTCTAGTGGTTTATCACAATGGGATTAGTGAAGGGAAAGAGTTGGACCAACGTCAGACTTTTGCTGATATTGGAGCGACGGTGTCTGAAAACTTCTCTATCAAAATGCCTGAACATGGCAAAAGCTTTTTAAACGAAATCAAATAGGGGTGAGGAATATGTATCAACTAAAAGTAAAAGAAGCAGCAGATTTTATACAGGGACAAATTGACGTTGAACCAACAGTCGGTCTCATCTTAGGATCAGGACTAGGCGTTCTCGCTGATGAAATTCAGAATCCTAAGACGATTGTTTATGCGGATATCCCTCATTTTCCAGAGTCCACTGTCTCTGGGCACAAGGGTCAACTCGTAATTGGTGAGCTCGAAGGACGACAGGTCATCGCAATGCAAGGGCGTTTTCACTATTACGAAGGCTACAAAATGCAGCAAGTGACTTTTCCTGTCCGGGTAATGAAAGAATTAGGAGTTGAAACCCTATTTGTGACGAACGCAGCAGGAGGAATCAATGAATCCTTCGAACCGGGAAATCTAATGATCATTACTGATCACATCAACAACATGGGAGATAGTCCGCTTATCGGTCCAAATGACGAAAAAATGGGACCCCGCTTTCCCGATATGTCAGAGGCGTATGATCGTGCACTCATTGATCATGCAAAACAAAGTGCCGGTCGCTTGAACTTGAACGTGCAGGAAGGAGTTTATGTAGGAAACACAGGGCCAGCTTACGAAACAGGCGCAGAGGTTCGCATGTTACGTACTCTCGGTGGGGACGCTGTTGGTATGTCAACTGTTCCAGAAGTGATGGTAGCCAACCATGCAGGCCTACGTGTCTTGGGTATTTCCTGTATTTCCAACATGGCGGCAGGGATTCTTGATCAACCATTAACACATGATGAAGTAATTGAAACAACGGCTCAAGTTCGAGAGGATTTCTTGAATTTTGTCAAAGAAACATTGAAGACATTGCCGGCTTAAACAATACAGTAAAGGGTGATAGAGATGAGAATGTATGACATTATCGTCAAAAAGAGAGATGGCGGGGAATTAACGAAGGAAGAAATCTACTTTTTTATAGAAGGCTATACAAAAGGGGAAATACCTGATTATCAAGCTTCTGCCTTAACTATGGCTATTTATTTTCAGGGAATGAGCCAAGAAGAAACAGCTACGCTGACTCAGGCAATGGTTGATTCAGGGGAAACAATAGACCTGTCAGCGATTAAAGGCCATAAGGTTGATAAACACTCCACTGGCGGTGTTGGAGATAAAGTAACGTTCATCGTCGGTCCACTGGTAGCTTCTGTTGGAGTGCCTGTTGCGAAAATGTCTGGTCGTGGGCTAGGTCATACAGGAGGAACCCTAGATAAGCTTGAGTCAATAAAAGGACTTCAGATTGAGATGACTAAAGAGAAGTTCATTGAAAATGTTAATACCAATAAATTGGCTGTTGCTGGACAGACAGGAAACCTTGCTCCTGCGGATAAAAAACTTTATGCGTTGCGAGATGTTACAGGGACTGTCGATTCACTTCCGTTAATTGCAGGTTCGATCATGAGTAAAAAGCTTGCTTCAGGTGCTGACAGCATCGTTCTTGATGTGAAAACGGGATCCGGTGCGTTTATGAAAACACTGGAGGATTCAGAAAACCTTGCTAGAGAGATGGTTAATATCGGCAATAACTTAGGTCGCAATACAGTTGCTGTAATCAGTGATATGAATCAGCCCCTTGGATTCGAGGTAGGAAACGCAAACGAAATTAAAGAAGCTGCAGAAATTTTACAGGGTAAGAATGTTGAAGACCTACGCAAACTATCCTTGGAAATTGCTTCTCATATGACGGTGCTTGCCGAAGTGTTCGACTCTTATGAAGATGCTTATCAAGCACTTGAAGAGAATATCGAGAACGGCAAAGCCTTCAAATCTCTACGCACTTTAATCGAGTCACAAGGTGGCGATGTTGCCATGATTGACGATTTGGAGAAGCTACCTAAAGCTAAGTATGACATTGAAGTAAAAGCATCAAAAGGTGGTTATGTATCGGCTATCGATGCAGAGTCCATTGGAATTGCAGCCATGTATCTTGGAGCTGGACGTGCTACAAAAGATGATGAAATTAACCATGGAGTTGGGATCACCTTAAATAAGAAAATCGGTGATGAAGTTAAAGAAGGCGAAGCGCTTGTTATCCTCCACAGTGATAATGAAAATGCCAACGACTCTATCAAAAAGGTTCAAGAAGCCTACACGATTTCTGATGAAAAAGTTGAAAAGCCAACATTGATTCATAATATTATTAAATAATTTCAAAGGAAAAGTCTCGGGTTCCCCGAGGCTTTTTGTGTTGTGGTATTGTGAAAGTACTAATGGAGAAGGAGGGAATTTAAATTGAGTGATTGTGTCTTTTGTATGCCTGAATTAGACATGGATCAACGGATTGTTTTTGAAAACGAAAGCTGCATGTTTTTACAAAAAGATCAGCCTGTTTTAAAAGGATCTGGACTAATTGTTCCTAAAGCCCATAAGCGAACGGTATTTGATCTGAGTTCTAAAGAATGGTCGGATACACAGGAAATGCTGCTCCGAGTAAAACATTGGCTGGACGAGATATGGCGGCCTGAGGGCTATAACATAGGTTATAACTGTGGTGAAGTTGGCGGGCAGCACATCTTTCATGCCCATTTACATGTGATCCCAAGATTCAGTGACGAACCTTATGCAGGACGCGGGCTCAGACACTGGCTCAAACAGGAAGCTAATAGAAGAAATACATAAACTAAATGTAAAAAGACTCTGCGCTTCGTAGAGTCTTTTTTGTTTACACGATTATTTAAGCCTTTTTTAATATTAACTTGTAAAACAAATAAATGGATTATAAATGTTATTTAACAAACGTGCAGTATTCTGTAAGACTCGATTTCGAGATGTTTTGGGGTTCGTTTGACATACTGGGAGGCAGGGATGATTGGGAAGCTACTCGCTTTCCTGTGGGGGAGCGCCGAGCTCCTCGGGCTACCACCCTGCGGGATCTCGCCTATCTCCTTCTCCCACGGGAGTCTCGCAGCTTCCCAACCACCCCATTTGATGTAGGTGAATAACGAACCCACCTACACGGAT
>NZ_JRNX01000551.1 GCF_000786645.1 Halobacillus sp. BBL2006 | reverse complement strand
CGTGTTACACCACCATGATCCGGAGATACAACGACAATATCTTCAAAATTTTTCTCTTCGAAGTAGTCAGAAAGGATCGGAACTCCGACAAGGTGATCGATCGGCACATTAAAGAATCCTTGAATTTGTGGTGCATGCAAATCAAGCATCAGCACACGGGACGCTCCAGCTGTCTCAAGAAGGTCTGCTACCAATTTGGCTGTGATTGGTTCTCGAGCACGAGCTTTACGATCTTGTCTTGCATAGCCGTAATATGGCATCACAATGTTGATCGTGCGGGCAGAAGCGCGTTTTAGAGCATCAATCATGATCAAAAGTTCCATGATATGCTGATTGACTGGCTCACATGTTGATTGAACGATGTATACATCACACCCACGGATACTTTCTTCAATGTTGATTTGAATTTCACCATCACTGAAAGAAGTTACGGTGCATTTCCCTAGTTCTACTCCGATATTTTCAGCAATTTCTTCTGCCAATTCAGGATTAGAGTTCAGTGAAAATACCTTTAATTTTGAATCCTTGTACCCATTTTCCATGGATCGAACCCTCCGTTAATCTTTTTTGATCGACTTCATTTTACTCGCATAGCCTTCTTTGTTCGTTTGTCTTGAACGAGCAATGGACAACGCTTCGGCAGGAACATCTTCGTTAATGGTAGAGCCGGCAGCGACGTAGGCTCCTTCACCGACAGTGACAGGAGCAATCAAGTTTGAATTACAACCGATGAATGCGTCATTCTCGATTGTAGTCAAATGCTTGTTTTCCCCATCATAATTTACTGTTATTGTACCACAACCAATATTCACACCACTTCCGACGTCAGCGTCTCCGATATAGCTCAAGTGGGACGCTTTGCTTCCGTTACCGAAAGTAGCTTTTTTCACCTCAACAAAGTTCCCTACTTTGACATCATCACCAAGAGATGATTGTGGTCGAATATGCGCGAAAGGTCCGATTTGTACACGTTCGCCAATTCGGCTGTTCGCTGCTACACTCTGTTTCACAACGGTTTCTTTACCGATATGGCAATCTTTGATCGTTGAGTGTGGGCCTACAACCGCATCATCAGAAATCTGCGTTTCCCCCTCAATGACACATCCAGGATAGATCACAACATCCTGACCGATCGTTACATCAGGCCCAATATACGTTTGATCAGGGTCTACGATTGTAACACCGCTTCTCATATGATGCTCGTTAATCCGTTGTTTCATGAGCTTTTCTGCTTTAGACAACGCAACTCGGTCATTAACTCCAAGAGATTCTGAAAAATGAGGAGTCTGATAAGCACCCACAATTTCAGATTGATCTTTCAGAATTTCAATGACATCCGGAAGGTAATATTCTCCTTGAACATTATCATTGGATACATTCTTCAAGGCTTCAAAAAGCGCAGCGTTATCAAAACAGTACGTACCTGTGTTGATCTCCTGGATCGCCTGTTCTTCTTCAGAGGCATCCTTTTGCTCGACGATTCGCTCAACTTGACCATTTCCTCCACGGATCACGCGTCCATATCCAGTAGGATCTTCGGCGTGAGCGGTCAGGATTGTAGCCTTCGCATTCTGTACATCATGCTGGTCCAAAAGATTTTGCAGCGTCTTCCCTGTAAGAAGAGGAGTATCTCCGCAGACGACAACGGTAGTTCCTTCTTTATCCGCCAGGATGTCTTCAGCTTGTAACACTGCATGTCCAGTGCCTAATTGCTCTTCCTGAATGACATAGTGGCTATCTTCACCTAATTGATCCTGAACTTTCTCAGCTCCAAAACCAACGACGGTAATCAATTCTTTCAAATCTAGTGTGTTCAACTGGTCGACAACATGCTGAACCATAGGCTTCCCACATACGGGATGCAAAACCTTATAGAGTTTTGACTTCATACGTGTACCTTGTCCAGCTGCTAAAACAACAGCATATCGGTTAGTCATGAACGTACCTCCATCCTAATTATCCACTATGAATAATATCTTAAAACAGGCTTTATTTCAACAATTCCCCCTATGACGAAATAGATCCTTTCAGCCTAAGTGCAGGTGTCCTTATTAGTGACGACTAGCTTAAGCCAAGAAGAGGTTTTCAACAGCACCCGGTATCTTCATAACAAAAAAAGAGTCTAACCTCATAGATAAGGTTAGACTCTTTTTTTTACATAAGTATTAGGAAGCTCCGGCTTCTTCAAACTCCACCTCTGCTTCTTCTGCTTCACCAGCACGGTGGTATTCTTCAAGAACAGCATCTTGAATCTTGCCACGTGTACCGGAATTGATCGGGTGTGCAATGTCTCTGAACTCCCCATCCGGGGTACGTTTACTAGGCATTGCAACGAACAACCCATTGTTGCCATCAATCACCCGTATGTCATGAACAACAAATTCCTGATCTAAGGTAATAGAAGCAATTGCTCGCATTCTTCCATCGGTATTAACGCGTCGCAGTCTTACGTCAGTTACTTCCATTATCATTCACCACCTTTATCCCAAAAAGAACTTATGTACATGAATTCCACAAAACACCAAAAATTCCTGCCTATTTTCAAAAAATTTTTATTATCAAGAAATTTAAACTTTTGGGAGGCTAAAGGTTATTTTTATTTTTGGTTATAGCTTTATTTCAAAAATAAGGTAACGGATTAAAATCTTGTTCCGCAAACGTGCAGGATTGTAGAAGACTCGATTTCGAGATGTTTGTAAGCCTGTTTCCTTTTCTTGGGGCAGAATTAGGAGGTCCTGGAAATCGCTCGCTTTCCGTGGGCATGTGCTGAGCTTCCTCAAACACCGTCTTCCGGGATCTCACCGAGCATGTTCATCCCACAGGAGTCTCGCAATTTCCAAGACCTCCTTGCGTTTGTGTAGCTTAGCGGAAACGCTTCTTTTTTAGCTCGCTTTCACATGCACAAGCTTTGTTATAACAGGATATCTGACTAAACATTCTACTCCTGTTTATCGGCCGTTAATCAATAAAATAGCTGGGTTGGCTGAGAAACGGCGAGACTCCCGCGGGAGAAGGGGCTAGG
>NZ_JRNX01000550.1 GCF_000786645.1 Halobacillus sp. BBL2006 | reverse complement strand
TTAAATACCCCATTGATTGTGAATTGGTTTGAACTTGTCAAGGTATGTTCGTTTCCATCCACATCTTCAACCGTATATGTATCTCCCTCTATACGGTAAATCATTAAGCCCGTATCGGTCTTTTTCTCAGTAGTCAAAATGTCCATCCAATGGTCAAACGTTGCATCTTGAACTAAGAAGGTGGGATGCGCTGTATTCACTTCTTCAGGTTCACTAATCGATACTTTAAGCAAAATATAGACGGGTGAAATCATGGCAATGGCAAATAAGATTAAAGTGGCATATATCCCCCATGTTTGAAAACGTTTTCGATTCATCGTTTACTTCACCTCTTTCAAGTTCTTTCTCTCAACAATTAAGATATAGCTAATGATAAATATCACAATGATCACCAATAAAATGGTTGCTGCAGCTCCTGAGACCCCATAATTACTGTGGCGAAATGCCTCATAGGAAAATGTCGAGAGCACGGGAGTATTATTACCTGCCATGACAAGAGGCAATTCAAAAATGCGGAATGAATCAATAGCGCGTAAAATAATGGCCATGGTAATAGACGGTTTCAGTAATGGCAAGGTTATTGACCAGAAGGTATGCCATGAATTTGCCCCATCAATAGCAGAAGCCTCGTATACATCTTTTGGTATCGATTGCAGTCCAGCTAATAATAATAGAATAGTTAAAGGTAAGACCTTCCACATATCTGCGAAAATAATGACAAATAAAGTATTGATTCCTCCTCCAAGCCAAAATGGCTGAGTGTCTACGATACCTAACCGAAACAGGAATTCATTAAAGTAGCCTGTCTGGCCAAATATAAAGAGCAGTGTAACACCTGAAACCAAGGTCGGGATCCCCATAGGGATTAGCATCATTGTTCGGAAGAACCCTTTCCCTTTAAATTCTTTATTCATAAGAAGAGCAATCAATAATGCAATACTAATTTGCAAGATGATCCCTACGATGGTAATAAAAAGGGTGTTGAATAATGCGGTATTAAAATTGATATCTGTAAAAATTTCTTGATAATTCTCTAGTGTCCATGCTCCTGAACCGTCATTTCTAAAGCTCATGGTGATCGTGTTAATAATCGGTGTTAAAGTAAAATAAAAAATGTAGAGGATTAAAGGTAAAATCATTCCTGTCTCTAACTTGTACTTTTTCATCAATGAGAACAAGCGTTTCGGAGTGAACTTGGATTTACTAAGACGATTCGCTTTCATTTCCATTATTATACAAACCTCCTTATGTTTGTCTAGTTCGATAATTTAAAGATAATGAGAACTTTTCGTTAATGACTAAAGCCCCCGCTCCAAGAACAACCGCTTCTTCAATCTTGGATTTCACTATAGGAATTCCTTTTCCACTCTTCCCCATCACTCTTGATTCAATTGTTGAGTGAATTTTATCAAAGGCATGAGTGTTTACCTTGCGAAATTCACCACCAATAATGACTTTTTGAGGGGCAAACAAATTAATCAGGTTGGAAATTGCTATTCCTAAGTATTGAGTTGCTTGATCCAGGACTTGTTGAGCTATCATGGAACCGTCATTAGCTTCTTTAATAATGTCTTCAAAAGGTGTTATGGTTTGATCACTTTGGCTCGATCCTGTTTTGTGATTGAGCATTTTTTTATAATTCTTCTCAATAGCTGGCAATGAAGATAACGTTTCTAAGCATCCATAATTTCCACAGTGACAAAGCTCACCTGGAAAATTAATGCTCATATGTCCTAGCTCACCAGATTCTCCGTTTAATCCTCTGTAAAGAGAGTCATTAATCATTAACCCACAGCCAATCCCTATGTCTGCCAATACATAAGAAAAATTATTAATTCCTACCCCATCCCCGAACCACTTTTCTGCTAGAGTGGCAGCATTCGCATCATTATCAAGCGTGACCGGTAATTGAATAGCTTCTTCCAATAAGCTTTTTAGAGGTATACTTTTTTCTTGATAAAAATTAGGCGGGGATACATTATGATCCACTGTTTCATTGAGAGGACCCGGCATCCCTACTCCTGCACCAAGAATTCGATCCTTTGCAATATTTGACTCTTCCATTACCTCCTCTACAGCTTCCTTTACAAACTCTATAACCTGGTCGATACTTTCAGTTCCATGAGTTACTTTCATTCTGAATGAAAGTAAGTATCCATTTAAATTAATTAGTGCGGCCTTAATAGCCGACCGTCCTAATTCAATCCCTAACGCATAATAACAATTTTCATTAAACTCAAGCTTTGTCGGACGTCTTCCTCCACTCGAAATCCCTTGCTTGCCTTCTTTCAGCAAATTTGATTTCATCAGCTTGTTCGTAATGCGTGTAACCGTTGGTTGTGGTATTTCCAACCTTTCACTGATCTCTACACGCGACAGCGCTTCTTGTTCCCGTATTAAATTTAATATTTGCCTTGAATTATAATCCATTGTCAATTCCATAAAAGATCCCTCGTTTTTGAAAACGTATTCATTTAAGTTGACTTCATTATATGATAACGCCAACTTATTTTCAACATGAAATTAAGTATTTTCTAATTATTCTTTAAAAAGTCCTTCTCCCCCTAAAAATTATTTCAAACCAAACATATAGAAAACGAACTAGACGAGTATAATATTGACTAGATTAAATATACTCGGTCACTTGGTAATTAATGTTTAAAAAATTACACATATACAAAGCCTGGTTTTTTGCTTTCATCAGCAAAAACCAGGCTTTCTTCAATTTCACACAATTCACTTCAACTAGATAAATATATTCTATGCTGCCTGCTCCTCTTCATCTTCCAATTTCTCAAGATGCATAAG
>NZ_JRNX01000549.1 GCF_000786645.1 Halobacillus sp. BBL2006 | reverse complement strand
CCGTAGCCATCTTAGCACCAATCCAGCCGATCGCTACGTACACGCTGCCAAGCCCGACAGCTGTCACAAGTCCCGCCTTCAAGGTTCTTATCGTCAATTCCTTTGGATCATCCACTCCACGATCACGGAAAGAAGTTACAACAATAATTCCAAATGCTAATGCGCCAATAGCATCCATAGTTAAATAACCTTCAATAAAGCCGCTGAAAAATGGTTGGCTCTGATATTTCTCTCCAGGACTTTGAATAGGGCCATCCAATAAGAAGAAGCTCCCGATAACAAGCCCAAGAATGGCCAGAAACAAAGCAGGAGTCAAGAATTGGCCGATTCGATCCACGAGCTTCGAAGGGTTTAAACTCACCCAATACACTAATAGAAAGAAAATGATGGAATAAATGAATAAGGTCATAGAATTTCCATTTAAGAAAGGAGCAGCCCCCATTTCAAAGGCAACGTTTGCTGCACGAGGAATCGCAAAAAATGGTCCGATAACTAAATAGACCATAGCTGTAAAATATAAACCGAATAAAGGGTGGACTCTTCCAGCTAATTGGATCGCCCCATTTTTGACTAAGGAAATAGCGGCGACAGTAATGATTGGAAGTCCAACACCAGTAAGCACGAAGCCTGAGATAGCGGCAGCATAAGACGTGCCGGATTCAATCCCTAAAGAAACAGGATAAATTAAATTTCCTGCCCCGAAAAACAGCGCAAATAGCGTGAAACCGATAAACATGGTGTCTCTTGACTTCATAATAAGCCTCCTCCTGGATGTCTATAATATGCGTAAAAAAAGCTCTCCTATCCAAGGATGAGCAGTAAGGTCCAATGGCTAAAATATCCAATGTTTCGACAAAGTTCTTTCTTATTTTTATGATGCAACGCAGTAATACTATCAATGTCAAAAAATTATGTCAATCCTTTTTTTAGAATATTATAAAGGTTAAGATTCCCATATAAGTAAACGCTTACAAAAGGGTTTGGTGATTTATTGCAATGTTCATCTTCAATTCAATATAGTTTACAGATGGAATGACGAATTATAGAATATGGCTATATCATTTAACAACGGTAAAATATAACCTTTCGAGATGAGGGATGCAATACATGATTCATTCGCTGTTACTCCAATTCATGTTAATTGGAATACTAGGGGTCGGATCTCAATGGGTAGCCTGGCGTTTTCGTTTACCCGCCATCGTCGTCATGTCCATTGTAGGTCTGTTGGCAGGCCCGGTATTAGGAATAATGAATCCGGAAGAAGATTTTGGAGATTTATATAAACCCATCATTTCACTAGCGGTTGCTGTTATCCTTTTTGAAGGCAGTTTGAATTTGGACTTCAAGGAAGTAAGGGGATTAGGACGGCCCGTCTTCCGAATTGTCACGTTCGGTGCTTTCTTAAGCTGGATCCTTGGCTCTCTGGCTGCACACTATGTGGCAGGGCTGTCCTGGGCGGTAGCCTTTGTAATAGGTGGACTTTTCATAGTAACTGGACCCACGGTCATCCTGCCTCTATTAAGACAAGCGAAGTTGAAACCGCGACCTGCGAAGATATTAAAATGGGAAGGGATCATCGTTGACCCAATAGGTGCGTTACTCGCGGTGTTTGCTTTCGAAATCATTCAGTTCATACAAGGTACAGACGTGAACCCATCCGAACTGTTCGCCTTCCTCCTTGCTTCGATCTTTGCTGTATTACTAGGTCTCGCGTGCGGGAAGGGCGTAGGATGGATGTTTGAAACCGGGTATGTTCCCGAATTTCTTAAATCACCGGTTGTATTTACGGTCGTCATCGCGTGCTTCACGATTGCAGATGAGGTCACACACGAAACCGGCTTGCTATCTGTAACCGCTATGGGGATGACCCTTGCGAATATGCACATATCATCTATTGCGGATATGAGGCATTTTAAGGAGAATATTTCCTTACTATTGATATCTACCATATTTGTTATGTTGACTGCCTCTTTGACACAGGAAACCTTAGTGGAGATATTTAATATCCAAACGATTGGATTTGTCTTGCTGATGCTTTTTATTGTTCGTCCTTTATCCATCTTTTTATCCACATGGGGAACGGATTTATCGAAGTCCGAAAAGTTATTAGTCGGATGGATTGCACCAAGGGGAATTGTCGCACTTACCGTAGCGAGTTATTTCTCAAGCATTTTACTAGAGTCAGGTTTTGAGGATGCTTCCATCCTGATCTCAATTACTTTTGCCCTTGTATTTACGACTGTAGTTGCCCATGGGTTTTCAATTGGGTGGCTATCGAAAAAACTAGGACTTTCCACGGAAGGGCCGCCTGGAGTATTGATCTCAGGAGGCAGCCCTTTTTCAACAGGGCTTGCTAAAGTATTAGAAGATCTTAAGGTGCCGGTTCTTATTGCAGATTCTTCATGGGAGCGCTTGTCTAAAGCACGTTCTACAGGAATTAAATCTTATCATGGGGAGATCTTGTCTGAGCAGACAGAGTACTATTTAGATATGACCCCGTATGAATATTTAATTGCTGCCACGGAATTAGATTCTTATAATGCCCTTGTATGCACAACGTTTGTGCCTGAATTCGGACGGAACAATTTGTTTCAGTTGAGTTTAAGTAATAGAGAAGGCGACAACCTGGAAGGTCTTGTCCATACAATTGGCGGTCGTGTGCTCTTCAAAGAAGGGGCAGCGTGGGAAGATCTGAATGAGATGGTGGAAAACGGCTATGTCTATCGAAAAACCAATATTACAGAAAAATACACATACGAAAAGTATTTAGATAATATTGATGATCAGGCTTTACTGCTCTTCATCAAGAAGCCGACAGGTAAAATTGAATTTTACAGTTCTGAAATTGATCTCCGGGCCGAGAATGGCGATGTCATTGTATCTCTGACACCTCCAAGTAAAGAATTTGAAAGAATTCAGGAAAAGCTGGAAGAACAAAGAAAAGAGCCTAAAAAGAAATAAAGATCAAAAAAGCCTCCGAATTAATTTCGGAGGCATTTTTGATCCATGCTAAGTTATTCCACATAAGTGCAGAATTGTTGAAGACTCGATTTCGAGATGATTTGGGTCCGTTGCCTTGAATGAGTCAAGGGGGGGCTGGGAAACGATTCGCTTTCCTGCGGGGGAACTGGCAAGCCTCCTCGGTCGTTTTACT
>NZ_JRNX01000057.1 GCF_000786645.1 Halobacillus sp. BBL2006 | reverse complement strand
GGTGAGACTCCTGTGGGATTTGCGGGACAGGTGAGACCCCGCAGAGCGAAGTAAAGCTCGAGGAGGCTCAGCACCCGCCCCACGGAAAGCGAACCTTTTCCTGCAGCCCCAAACTCATACGAATGTCTCAAAACTGAGTCTTCCGGAATAGGGAGCTTTAATGGTATTAGAAAAAAAGAGAAGGGATGTTCCTCTTCTCTAAACAATTGGATGACTATATAGGTTTTCGTGATTTTCCTCTAACGGTTTACCGGTGTCATAAGAGACATTTCCGATGATCTCCTTCACTTTTTCTATTTTTTCTGCTCCAGGGTCGTTCCAATACGATAAGATCAGAGGAAAGACTTGTTCTCCTTCTCTCAATGCCTCTTCATAGAGATCCAGAAAAGATGCTGTATTCTCTTCATTCGTTGCTGAGTGGTTCCACGTTCTACGCTGTTCATTTAAATAATCTGTTTCATTCTCTACCGCTTGATGAGAAAAGGGGCCAACTAGTTTACCGAAACGTTTATTTTTCCATCCCCAAGGATCATAGAGAACACGTTGAGCCATTACAATATGGTTGTAAGATTTTTCGATGAAATCTTCCGGATAGTGATGAATTAAACCGTGATAATGGGTGTCGATGAGGCTTTTCAGTAAGGTAGATACCGACTTCTTCCACTCCCCCATAGAAATTTCCTTATGAACAGGAGTTTTCCAAGTCCTTATACCTCTGTGTTTCTCAAGCATAAGTGTATCAATGATCACCTCAAGCTCCTGGTGCTTATTCTCTTTATAGCCTGCATGGAAATGAATATAAGGATGCGTGTTACGGTCAAGAATGTGATGACTAACAAACCCAAGAATAAAGGCTTGGATTTGATTTTTTTGGTAAGCTCCACGCTCGATCATGTCCAGCAAAAAGGGTCCACATTGCTCTGTATGTAACTTCATTCCCACTTCTTCGACTTGATCATTTGGAAGAAATGGCCAGAAATTATGGTAAAAGAACGGGTCTGGCCCTTGTGCTCCCATATGGAGAGGGTTGGATGAGGTTTTCAGGATATCGTTTCGATCAATCTTTTCACATAATGTATCGGCAAATAAAATATGTGTCCAAATATTTGGCAAGAGAAACACCTCTTTTTCTTTTCATTATAAACTGAATTTCCAAATATTCCATAAAAAAAAAGAGCCTCTCGTCAGAGACCCTTTCCTTTTACCACCTTTTTACCTAGAAAGATCAAGCAAAAACTAGAACCAATTAGCTACAGTATCCTCCTTCCCTTGAAGATATGTAGGTACGTTTTTGCCTCCCTTCTTATTATTGTTCTTACTATACTACAAAATCTGAAAAGTGTAAATAATCAGACAATAAAAAATGTCAAAATTCGCGGAAAGGTGTAGATGATTGTTCAAAAGATTCTTGATACAATAAATGTGCACATCATTATAAGGGAGGATCATTATGGACTACCGCATTGAAAAAGATACGATTGGCGAAATAAAAGTACCAAGTGAAAAATACTGGGGAGCACAAACGCAGCGAAGTAAGCAAAACTTTCCGATCGGTGATGAAAAAATGCCGAAAGAGATTGTAGAAGGCTTTGCAATCTTAAAGAAAAGTGCAGCAAGAGCAAATTATGAGCTCGGTTTATTAGAAGAGGAAAAAGCGGATGCCATTGAGTTTGCTGCTGACCGAATCATCTCCGGCGAACTTGAAGAACATTTTCCGCT
>NZ_JRNX01000548.1 GCF_000786645.1 Halobacillus sp. BBL2006 | reverse complement strand
ATGGCGGGGCAGCTTATGTCCAAGATTCCTATGATGTTCACACCTTCGCTCCATCATTTGAAGAGGCAATTCTTAGAAATCCGAAGCTAGAGCCGCTTTATTTATTTGGCGGCAATGATCCAGTAAAAGAATTACAAAATAAATTTCTTCAGGGCCAAGCGGTGAGAATAGATGAAGTCGTTGAAGAAGGCAGCTTTCAAGCAGGTTCAATCGAGGGAGAAGCCTTTCTACTATCAGGCCATAGTTATCATCAGTTAGCGCTTAAAGTAGACGGCATTTTATATGCAGCGGATAGTTATTTTGGAGAAGAAGCGTTACGTAAGCATAAAATTCCATATATAACGGATGCTGACTTAACGCTCAAAAGCTTGGAGCGGTTGAAATCGTTTAAAGTGGAGGGGGCCGTTCCTGGTCACGGTCCATTTGAAAAAGAGCCTGCACAAACTATTCAAAAAAACATCGATGTTCATCGTGAAATCCTGGACTGGCTTTTAAGTTATTTAGAACAAAATAAAGGTGCCAGTCATGAACAAGTTGTTGCAGATATGTGTGCAAATTATGAGGTCAAAGCTCCGCAGCTTTCTCAGTGGCTGTTGTACAGAACGGCTGTAACCGCCTATCTTGTGGCATTAAAAAAAGACCAGCAGATTTACGATGAAATTACTGGCCATCGGTGGACGTTTTATCCAAACACTAAAAGTTAAGTAAATAAAGCTGAGATTCACCTTCCTGGTACTCAGCATAAAGGACATCACTTGGCTTTGAAATGTTTTGAGCTTGAAGCTGAGCGTTGAGCCACTGCTCGTCAAATCCAGCTTCCTGTAGGTTATCCCATAGGATTTCTCCATCACTGATGATCGCCATGGGTAAGGGAACGGCCTCAGGCTTCAAGTTCATATCCTGACGGTTCACATTTTGATATGGAGATTTTTTAAGCACAGATATGGTTCCGTCCGTTTCGAGTACGGCATACTCAACTTCCTGGAGCGAAAATACATCTTTGGATCGTAACAGGTGCTGAAGCTGGTTGATATCCAGGTTGCTTTTTTTCAGGCGGTCCCGATCAATTTTTCCTTTATGGATGACAAGCGCAGGCTTTCCTTCAAGAAATTCACGAGTGCCTTTAAATTTTTCAGTTATGATCTCTGTAATGTAGATAAGTGTTCCCCAGAGGACAATAGCAAAGGCGACCTTTGCAATCCCGATTTTGTCATCATATAAAGCGTTACCCACCAATTCACCGAGAACAAGGGCTGCAATAAAGTCGAAGGCAGTAATTTGAGTGATTTGTGTTTTTCCTAAGACTTTCGTAAGAACGAAAAGGGCGAAGAACCCGAAGAACGTTTCGGCTGTTATTCTTAAATATTCCATGCTTGATCACGATCCTTGAGTTGTCATATACTTTCAAGTTTAGACAAACACCAATAGATCTAAACAAAAAACCTGCCGACATGGCAGGTTTTTTATTTGAGCTTTTTAATCATGGTCACGTGGGGGATCCCGGCATCCATAAACTCATCTGAAACCGTCACATAATGGAGAGATTGATAAAAATCTTCCGCATGTGTTTGGGCGTTAAGTTTAGCCTGATCGCGATCATGTTCTTTGATGATTTCTTCCATAAAAAGAATCATCTGTTTTCCGAATGAATTTCCTCGATAGTCCTTCATGACGCAGATGCGCTCAAGCTTTCCATATCCATCAACGAATCGCAGACGAGCAGCAGCAACCGGCTTATTTTCCTCATAACCGACTAAATGAATAGCTTTTTGATCATCCTCGTCAATCTCCAACTCTTCTGGAACATTTTGCTCCTCAACAAAAACGACGCGCCGAACGTGGAACGCGTCGTCTTTCTCTTGTTTGTTCGAAACTAGGCGGATATCCATTGGTTACCCTTTACCTAGGCGGAACGTCTCATAAACGCTCCAAGCTCCATTTTCAAGCTGATAAAGGAGTTGAAAACGATCAACATCGTCCTGGATATCAAATTTCAGCATCTGCAGGCTGCCGTAAACGTCAGAGAACTCCGCGTCTGTCAGCTTTTGAGCGATTGTGATGTGAGGAACGAATGAGAAGTCTTTCTCTTCATGCAAAGGACCGGAATGAAGCTTTTCATTTAACCCGAAAATCTCTTCAGACGGATCAATCTTTAAGTAAATCGTGTTGGTTACAGGTGAGAACGAGCTCACTTTGTATATCCCGTAAGAAAAAGGTTGGGTATTTTTTGCTATTTCCTTCAGTTCAGGTATAATTTTGGATTCGATTTCACTCTCATCCGCCTCAAATGCTTCCTTTAATGTAATGTGTGGTGGAATCAAAGCATAGTGCGGGTCATAACGCTTCCGATATGAATTCGCCTCATCTTGTACTTTTTTCGATGGAAATATCGCAATACCGTATTTCATAAGACTAACCCCTCCTGATTCTTCATTAACTATTTAAACTATTTTCCAAACAAGGTAAGTAAAGCGCGTTTAAAATCTTTTTGCCAAGTACCCCACGTATGGTCACCATCTAATTCATAGAATGTGTAATCAAGTGACTGGTTTTTCAAGAAATCCCGGAGTTCAAGATTCGGTTGAAGGAAATTCTTCCTTGCGCCCTCTGTCGTCTCTACGTCCGTTTCCTGATCACCAATCGTATGGTAAATCGTCAACGGAGAGAAATCCTTCGTCGACATGACAACTTCCTTTACGTGTTCGTCCACATAAGGACTTTGCATGATCACGTTCCCAAAGATATTCGGGAACTTCACAGCCGTCATCAGAGCAAGCGTACCGGCTAATGAGTCACCGACAAGCGTACGACCTCTGCCCATACAGAAGCCAGGCAATTCCTCATCAAGGAATGGAACCACTTCACGGATCAGGAAATTCACATAATCCGATTGTTTCTTTCCATCTGGATGGTATTTATCTTGTCGATCGTATTTGTCATTATAATGAATACCGATAAAAATGGTATTCTCGATTTCCTCAGCGGCATGCAGCTGGTCACTAAGCGTGGCCGCACGACCCATTTGGAAATAATCATTTCCGTCTTGCATAATACAGAAATGGTACTTATACAATGGTGAGTAATTCTCGGGTACGTACACTCTCAATGTCATGGTTTCATTTAAATAGCTGCTTTCAATGCTAAATTCTTTAAAAGATCCATCTCTTCCCATCATCGACCACCTCCTAACATGCAAGGAAGTTCCTTTACAAATTCCCGCTGTCATAAATGCATAAACGTAACATATATATTTTACCATAGAATTGTTGAAAAAGTAGAACAGATCTAATATGGAAGAAAAATGAAGATATTTGCGCAGTTTTTACAAAAGATTAAATAAATCTTTAAATCCTGTTGACACTCCTCAAAATCCGTTGTATATTATTACTTGTCAGACGACATACATATGATTCCGTAGCTCAGCTGGGAGAGCGCCACCTTGACAGGGTGGAGGTCGTTGGTTCGAGCCCAATCGGAATCATCCATACAAAGTGCCGGAATGGCGCGGTTTCTCATCCAGGGAGAGGCCGCGTCATTTCTTCTATCCAAATCGAACATCGTTCACATATATGGTAGAAACAAAAGAGACAGGGAGCACCCCTGTCTCTTTACTATTTTTAAATTCATCACAAGTTATACTTCTTTGAAGTTAATGGAATTAATTTTGTCCGTATCTGGATTATATACAACCGTTCCTTGGATGTTGATGGTTTCCTGAGGGGATTTCAAAACGAATTTGTAAACTTCTCTTGTTTTGTTACCAGCTTGCTGGGTTTTACTTACTTTACTATAATCCGTTACTTTATAGTTAGGGTTGGCGGATAGAACAATCTCCAAAAGGTATTTGCCCCATTTCTCTTCCTCTAACTCAGGAGATCCAATGATTTCTACATTAATGACTCCTGTCTCTACATTCGCTCCTAGAGCTTCAAAGGCTTTTCTATGAAGGTTTACTCTATTTGCTGGATAATTCGTTACTTTGTCGACAACGGTTACTAAAACGGCTTTTTGATTGGATACATTTTTAATCTTTATAGTTTGGCCGCATTGATAGGGGGAGTTGCCTCCTACAGCTACCGTCATAAAATTATTTTTTGACCATGGAATCCCGCATTGCGTAACGGCTCCACCTTCTGTCCATGTAGCCTGACCGCGTACTGGTTGTCTTGTGTCATAATGCATTTGACTATGTTGAAAGTAATGAGGATAAGGATAACGAGAATAAGGATGTTCTAGATAAGGGGTTGTTACATAAGGGTAGCCATAAGGCATGTGATAATAATTCGAATACATCCGTGTTCCTCCTGTCTTTTCTTTTACACCCTCATTAGCCTATGTATCAACGGGTTGGCCTGTGAAAAGAGGTGAAAGCGGGAAGGACTTCTTATGGGGGAGTGATGGCGTGATTTTTTAACCCGGAACGAAAGAAGAAAAGTCAGTTCTTTAGCATGAAAAGTAGTCGAGAAATGGGTCTCTTAAAAATATTGTAACGAAAAAAGAGAAGCTCACTCTTAGTGACTTCTCTTTTCTTATCATCCATTCACAGGCACTCCGCCATTCACATGGATCATCTGACCTGTCACATAGCTGGAATCGCTGCTTGCTAAATAGACGAAAGCGGGAGCGACTTCTCTTGGCTGGCCCGGTCGTCCCATCGGATTGTCGGAACCGAATTCAGCA
>NZ_JRNX01000547.1 GCF_000786645.1 Halobacillus sp. BBL2006 | reverse complement strand
ATCAGATTTTGCCATATGCTCATTGAGCTCTCGCTTAATATCAGGATCCCTGAAATGAGAGTGACTCAATAGCTTCGCTAGTGTTTCAGGGCTTTTACTCACCCATTCCATCCCTGCTAAAAATTCAAGACGCAGCCCTCCTGTATCCACCTTCGGAAACCCTCCTGCAAGGACTACCCCATTTACACAATCGGGATACGTCAGCGCGAACTCCTGGGCTACCATCCCGCCACATGAATAACCAACAACCACTGTCCTTTCAATTTTCAAGTGGTTTAACAGCTGTTTGATTTCACGGGCATAAAAGCTGATATCTGGAGCTTTCGATACGACTTCAGAATCACCGTTACCGCTTAAGTCAGGAAAAACTACACGATAATCCCTTGCTAATTCGTGCTGCTGCCTGAAAACTTTTCTCCCCATACCTGGCGGATGAATAAAAATGATCGTTTCTCCGTTGCCCATATCATCATAAAAAAGTTGTTTTCCACCTTGACCTGTATAGTAAGGCATTTTCATCCCTCGCTCATCATTCATGGTACTTTAGCTTTTCCGCATCTCCTTGAAATATACAGTTCAGTTGGGATTTGGCTGACAGGTAAATTCAATTGACATGTCGTTTTTAGGAATCGTAAACTGTAGGTTGAGGCTTATTTGGAAGGAGAAACTTATGAAGCGCAAATCCACACTCATACTGATTGGAATCATGTCCATCCTTCTTGCCGCCTGCGGGTCGAATGGACTTAGTGATACACTCGATTGGGAAGTACAGAATTTTCAAGCAACGACACAGAGTGAAAAGCCATTCTCTGTAGAAGAAATGGAAGGAAAAGTTTGGCTTGCCAACTTTATCTTCACTTCCTGCGAAACGATTTGCCCGCCTATGACACGTAACATGGCAAAAGTTCAAGCCATGTTAAAGGATGAAGACATTGAGGCACAAATTGTTTCTTTCAGTGTCGATCCTACTGTAGACACTCCTGAAAAGTTGAAAGAATTCGGAAGCGAGCATGGCGCAGATTTCAGCAATTGGACGTTTGTTACAGAATATAAGCAAGAGCAAATACAAAATTTTGCCCAAGAAAGCTTTAAGACTGTAGCAATGAAAACGGAAGGAAACGATCAAGTCACACATGGCTCTTCCATTTACTTAGTAGGTAAAGATGGGAAAGTACTTAAAAAATATAAGGGTGACGTCGATGTCCCTTATGAACAAATTGTAGATGACGTAAAAGCGGCAAAATAAATAGAAAGAACCCTCTGGCCATCATTTACGGCCAGAGGGTTCTTTAATTGTATTAAAATTATTGATGATAATCTTCCGTATTCGATTAAAGCTCCCGATTGTTGAAAACTCGAAGTTGAGATAATGGTCCGTTTTAGGTGAGAAGTGAGGGAGGGAAAGGAAAACAGCTCGCTTTCCGCGGGCAGATGCCGAGCCTCCTCGGACTCCGTCGTGGCCACTGAAAAACTAACTTAATTTCAAAATTTACTGACGGAGCACCCATATACGGATACTAAAAAGGTAGAAGACACCTAAATGTAGTAGGT
>NZ_JRNX01000546.1 GCF_000786645.1 Halobacillus sp. BBL2006 | reverse complement strand
AAAAAATTAAAAGCAGTAGAAATTGATCTAGGCGGATTTGCCAAAGGCTGGAGTGTAGATGAGGCCTATAAGATAGCAAAAGGAGAATGGATCTATTTGGATGCTGGAGGAGACATGCGGTTTTCGTTTCATAGAGACCAGAACATAGGAGTATTGAATCCATTTGATCCAGCGACAGATATTGCAAAAATGACCATGCACCATGGAGCCATAGCGACTTCAAGCACGGTTTTCAGACGTTGGACGACTAATAAAGGAGAACGTCACCATATCCTCGATGGACGAACTGGTGAAAATGCTAGATCTGACGTGATCCAGGCGACTGTATTAACCAATAAGGTACAAAAGTCTGAGGTCTATGCAAAGGTCATGTGCATGAGAAATGCAATCGAATCTATTCAATGGCTGAAAAGGCACTGCCCCGAGGCGGCTGCTATTTTAATAACCGAGGATAAGAAGATCTTTCTCACAAGCAACATAGCCGATTATTGCAAAGGAGTGAAAACGGCATGGAAATCTCAACTTGGGAATGGACCAGAATTTCAGGTTTAACCAGCTTCTTTCTATTATTTTTATCCATTTTAATTGGACTTTTACAAAGCTCTCCGCTTATTCACCCCAAATGGAGAGGATCAAAAAATTTGTTCCACCAGTTAACTGGATGGGTGGGCTTTCTCCTCATGATTTTTCATGGTGTTATCTTGATTTATGATCACTACGTAAGTTATCAATGGTACGAAATATTCGTCCCATTCACTTCTGATGAGCATCGAATCCTTACAGGAATAGGCACGCTTTCCCTGTACGGAGTCTTCCTAATTTTACTTTCATCGGATATGATGAAAAAAGTTGGATATTCCATTTGGAAGAAGATTCACTTATTCTCTTTACCAGCTTATCTGCTAGTGCTCCTTCACGGGTTTTTCATTGGCTCAGATACTTCGACTGAAGCAATCCCCCTTATGTATGCAGGAACGACTCTTTTATTAACAGGAGCATATCTAGCTAAAAGAGTTAGCGGAAAAGGAAAAACTAAAACTGCGCATTAGTCACGGAAGGATGGTCGTTTTTGAATATTTTATTAGCAGAGGACGATCTAAAATTAGGTCGTCTCCTTTTACACCGTCTGAAAAAAGAATTTTACCAGGTCGATTGGGTTCAGGATGGGCAATCTGCTTACGACTATGCTCATTCTCACTTATATGACGTTCTCATCTTAGATTGGATGATGCCAGAGATGAGCGGCCAGGAAGTGTGCGCCGCTCTTCGGAGAGAGAAGTACACTTCGTCTATTTTGATGCTTACTGCCCGCGATAGCACCGATGACCGGGTCCTTGGTTTAGACACAGGAGCCGATGATTATATCGTGAAGCCATTTGAATTTGATGAACTTTTTGCTCGTATCCGTGCCCTTGGAAGAAGAGCGATGCGGAATTTTCAAGAAGAAAAGGTTCAACTTGGGGACATGCATTTAAACCGGAGTTCTCACACTCTCTATGTCCAAGGGAAAGATGTCTCACTCACCTATAAAGAATACCAGCTTATGGAATCACTTATTATGAATGCAAAGCATGTGCTGACTCGAGAGCAATTGATCCAAAAAGTATGGGGCCTCGATGCTGAAGTAACGGATAACAACCTCGACTCTCTAGTCAAGCTGACGAGGAAGAAACTGAGAGAAGCAAATGCTGAACACGAAATTAAAAGTGTTCGGAATGTAGGATACCGAATCCAATGAATGAGATGATCAAAAAAACGAAAAAGAGATTAATGTGGCTGTTTACTGTTTTAACTATGCTCTTATTACTTTTGTTTATTACGATTGCTTACCTGACCGTTTCTAAATCCGTCCTTAATGATCAAAAGGATAAAGTGACGCAGTTGATCTCTGATGAATCACTTGGACGAATGATCCACGAAGCCTCGGAACCTCGTGAGCGAGATTTCAGTAACAACTTGTTCGCTATTGCGACAGAGGGTGGAGAGATTGTGAACAAGAATAATAGCAATATAGATGGGTTAATAAAGGACTGGAACCCCGATTCATTAGAAATAAAAGAAAAAGATCATGAAGATAGAGATTATTTAGTAGCAGCACGTCCTTTAGAGCAAGCGGGATACGCTTATACAGCTATCGATATTACACAGCAAAAAGATGTTCTTCACCGCTTGTTAATCGTCCTATTACTATTAGCTTGTTTATTCACATTTGCGACGATGGGTTTATCTTTTTATATGGCAGGCAGATCCATCGGACCCATTGTACAATCTGTTCGAAGACAAAGGGAATTCGTGAATGATGCATCCCATGAATTACGAACACCTTTAAGTATCCTCTCTGCAGGATTCGAAGTGCTGGAAGAAGAAGAAAAAAGGACGATGTCTGCGTTTTCTCAGGAGACGGTTGAAGATATGAGAGGCGAAGTGAAGAGGATGTCCTCACTAGTCAATGACCTTTTGTTTCTAGCTCGAACTGATTCTGAAAAAGTTTCAATTGAGAAAAAAACCTTCAATTTATCTGATGTAGCCAAACGGTCTGTCCGCTCTTTTTCTACACTATTAGGTGAGACGAGTCTCACTTTAACCAGTGATATCCAAGAAAATATCTCCTTTTTTGGAGATAAAGAAAAAATCCGCCAACTCATTTTTATATTCTTAGATAATGCGTGGAAATACAATAATATCAATGGTTCGATTCATGTTCAGTTAACAGCTTCAAGCCAGACCATTCATCTTGTCGTTGAAGATTCTGGGATCGGAATTGATGCTGAAGATCAGATGAAGATTTTCGAACGTTTTTATCGAGTCGATCAGTCACGATCACGTAGTCTTGGAGGAAACGGGATAGGTTTATCCATAGCCGATTATATTGTGAAGGCACATGGAGGAAAGATTGAAGTCGTTAGTAAGGCAGGGCAAGGAGCTCGTTTCACGATCCTCATCCCTACTTGAAAATGAAAACTCTTTAAAAGAGGAATAAAAAAAGGGAAATTTTTCCTCCATGGAGCGTATATGATGTTGAGAGTTAAACGAAGTGGAGGCGATGTTTATGTTCCTGCAATGGGTTGACTGGATAACTCCCACTAGTCCACTCGCTTCATTTTTCTTTGGTGTTTTATTTACAACCATTCTAGGAATCACTATTTGGTTTGAGACAAAACAGCCCAAGATGGTTTTCATTGCAGCACTAACTGGAATCGCCGTAACATTTATAGGGGTATCAATCTTAACGTTTTTAGGCTATTACACTTAATTTAAGGCAAATCCATTCTAATTAAGGAGGAATTATGTGTTTCTTTTAACCACAGCTCAAGGTGGAATGAATACAGGCGACGTAATCATACAAGTAATCTTTTTCTTGGTGATGATCGCCGTTCCCCTTGCCTTTCTCTATTTCTTCATTAACATTAGAAAACAGGGAAATGAATTAAAACGTATAGAAGGAAAATTGGATGTGTTAGTAGAGGACCATAAAAAAGAGGAGTAACGTTCTTCTATCTCAAATTTAACCGCAACTAGTGAGGTACTTCAAGAACATAAACCCAGGCAAATTGGGAGCTGGATATAACCTCACACCTTAAAAATTTATCGACATACAAATGATTTTATAATTTCCTCGACGATTACAAAAAAGACCTTCCGCCAAACACGGAAGGCCTTCTTTTACTATTTTCTCTCTCTATGAAGCACTACGACTAAAAACCAACACGCCATGTACCCTTTTAAATGTATAAGGGCCGGCATACTCAAGGAATGGTTTCACATCAGGGTTCTTGATGCGTATTTTTGAAATCGTTGGTTTCGTTTCCATAATCCGTTCGAACGTACTCTCCGTCAGTTGCCTTACAGGTTCAATAACGATCGTCTGATCCAGCCGGACACTATACCGGCCGAAAATGGACAACTCATCTTGGTCTAAAAAAAGTCTCGTTATTTGTGCCAATCCACTTCACCCTTTCAGTACTCTCTATTTACTGAAGTGTTTAGCACATCACCCTATCCTGTACTTTTATCTTATCTTATCTCTGCCTTCTATGAAAACGGTAAATCGAACTACGAATGTGCTGTACAGAACGAAACTTTAACAGATTAGAGGAAACTTGTGCGCCATCTCTCCGCCAAACTCGTATCTTCAACTCTTAAGCAGCTGCATCATTCTACGTCTGAGAATACAGCGTTCGATAGATTTGATCTAAAGCATTCGTCCATAAGCGGTCGGTGTAGATGACTGAAAGTGTATTCCTCTTTCTGATTAAGGTCGAGTCCCTCTTTATAAGAGATGGATATGAGTAATTTTTGCTTTTGGATTATCTTTCAAATAAACTTCACGTGCCTTTTCCCGATGGGTTGCGAGTACGGCTACCTGTTTAACCACTCCCGATTTTACCTGGTAATAAATCAAATACTTCTCCACGCTGGCAATGCCCCCTTTCTTATCGGACGAATAGAATTGCTAAAAGTATTCGCCGAAAAAAAGGAATTTATACAAAAAAGACTTACCTTTCCGATTTCTAGAAATGTAATAACTGATCTAACCCCTTCTTGTCTTTTTTATTACTATATTGTAATCACATAGTTATATAATGTGAAACCTATTTTACCTTAGCAATTAGACATGCAAATATGTCTCTAAGACAGGGTACAATGGGGTTACATTCCTCCTCTTGATATGTAGAGATACAAAAAACCCTCTCTTTTAAACAGAGAGGGTTTTAACGATCTATTCCTGTATTATACGGTAGTTGGTATGAGCGACGACAGTTCGGTCGTACTCGAAATCGATTTCATCTAGATTATCCATTACTGTTAAATCGACAATTACTGACCGCTGGCATTGACTAGGAATGACTTTTCCTGTAAAAGTAATGTCATTTCTTTCAAAACTCACAATTTGGCCAGGGGTCGCAATTTTATCATCAGGCTGTATCATATCTTCCTACCCTTCCTCTACAACAAAATTTCAACGATGTTGAATCAATTTTACATTGAATTGACAAACAATTCAAATAAAAAGGTTTGCAGAATATGTTACTTTATTCGACAAAAAAACTCAAGCGAAAAGGATGCAAATTCATGGATTATCAGGTTTAGAAATGGTATTTTCGAGTTAATGTAACTTTATCCAATCATTTACATAAAATCAAGCGAGCAGAAAGGAATTAGAAACCATTGACCTTACATAAAACTAAAAAAGTCATCCTTACTACTTTCATGGCGTTTGTTTTCCTTTTTATATCGTTCATCATTACATTGTTTATTCTCGGCCCCGAATTTCTCGAGGCTGAAAGCAACGCGCAGGCTTCCGATGCCATCATTCTTCTAAGCAGCAGTGAAGAAAGAATGGAAAGGGCCATAGACCTTTACCATGATGGGAAAGCAAATAAAATCATTTTGACGAATTCGACAGAACACTGGACCAAAAAGGAGACAGTTGCAGATCGAGGTGTAGATGAGCAGGACTTGATCGAGGAACCAAAAGCGACGAGTACTTTTGAAAATGCTACCCTCTCCGAGGAAATTATGAAAGAGCATAACTTCAGTTCAGCCATTGTCGTGACAAGTGATTATCACTCACGCCGGACGAAGATGACATTTGACGGGGTTTACAGCAACGACATTCAGTTATCCTATTCCTTTGCCGAATCGTTTTTCAATCCTGAGGACGGACTTACAGAAAGAGAATCAGAAACTGTATTTACAGAATACGTGAAAATGATCGCTTATTGGCCTCGTTTATTATTTGTCTAATCCCTGTTTTTCCCAAGCTGTTAATCAACTAAAATAACGGTTCTTTTTTTCCAGCAACCATTATTTTAGTCCTATAGACATATGGGATATCTTCTTTTATTATGAAAACGATTACAAAAAATTCTAAAAATAGGGAGTGCTTCAATGAAGAAAAATTGGATTTGGCTTATCGGTTTGACGCTTTTATTTTTGTCATTTGCGCAACCGTTTGCACTTAACGAAGGAAATAAAGTCTATGCAGATGAAAAAACATATGACTCCGTCGTTCTACGCGGAAGTGCAGACACACTGGACTGGAGTTCGAATGACCACCCTTTACAATATAACGAAGAAGAAGGATTATGGCTCAGCAATCCTATTGAATTAGAAGGCGGCGAAACTACAGAATATAAATTTGTGTATGACGGGAATTGGATGCCTGGAAGCAATTTAACCTTCACTCCACCCCAGGATGGCACCTACATATTTGCTTTTCATCCAGAAAATGAGCGTAGTGTTGATGTGCGACTTGCGGATTCTGGTTCAGGGAGCCTGACTCTGGAATTAACGGTTCCAGAAAACACGCCAGAATGGATCGTCCCGACAGTAGCTTCTAATAAAAACAACTTCAACTATCAAGTAAGCCCTTTGAAGAAAATCGATGACCGTACTTACGAAATTATGGTTACCGGCAAGGCCGGTGACACACTATCCTATTTTTATAGTTTAAGTGGAGAACCTTACAAAGAAGTACGTGAAGAACCTCGTACAGCCATTTTCACAGAAGACAACAAGCGCTATGAAGATACAGTTACTGAATGGAAGACCATACCTGTTGCACAGGATGTGACACATGATTTCAATCATGATCCGTACACTCCAGATAAACACGGCCAAGTAAAAGTAACCGTGACTGTTCAACACTTCGGCCCCATTGATCAGGGGGCAATTTACTACACAACAGACGGATCCTCTCCAGACGGAAAAAGAGGGGAAGCGAAGAATGGAAAAACAGCTTCCCTCCAAGTCGTTGATACTGTAACAAATGCCGATGGCTTAAAAACGACTACAATGACCGGAATCATTCCTCGTCAAAAGAATGAAACACGTGTTAAATATAAGATTGATGTGTGGAACTCTGCTAGTGAAGGTTCACAGTTTGCCGATAACAATGCTCTTAAATCAGAAGACGCTACAGAATTCGCTTACTATGTAGATGATTATGAGTCACCTGAGTGGGCAAAAGAATCGATCATCTATCAAGTGTTCGTCGATCGTTTCCGTGATGGCAGTGAAGAGAATAATACATCCGTCAATCCTTCTCTTTCATATGATGAACAGCTGAAAGGCTGGATGGGAGGAGACCTTCAAGGTGTATTGGAAAAAATCGATTATATCGATGTCCTTGGGATCAATACGATTTGGGTATCACCGATTTATGAAGGTCCATACTCTCACGGTTATCATCCAAAAGATTTCATGAATGTCGATCCCCGCTTCGGTAGTAACGAATTGATGAAAGAGCTTGTAGATGAAGCTCACGAGCGTGGTATCAAAGTTGTTTATGACCTTGTACCGAACCACACTTCAAGTCAGCACCCTTTCTTTCAGGATGCGCTTGAAAATGGAGAAAACAGTCCTTACTTTGACTGGTACACGTTCTTGAACTGGCCGAACGAATATGAAACATTTTATGGCGTGCAGGAGCTGCCTGAATTGAACAATGATAACCCTGAAACGAGAGCGTATATGCTCAATGAAGTTGTTCCGTTTTGGATGGAAGAGATCGGAGT
>NZ_JRNX01000545.1 GCF_000786645.1 Halobacillus sp. BBL2006 | reverse complement strand
AGAAAAAAGTAAACATAGCGAAATAACGGATGATTAACCATGACATAGGACTTAGGATTCTATTGCCTGAATTGGAAATCTTTGATATAGTTGTTTGAAAATTAGTAAAATTAAAATAAAACTACAAGGAGGACAGAAAACAATGAAGCTTTATTTATCCGTCGACATGGAGGGGATCACAGGAATCCCTGATTACACCTTCGTCGATTCGTCCAAGCATAATTATGAACGCTCAAGGCGGATCATGACAGAAGAAGCGAACCATGTCATACGAACCGCTTATAGCAACGAAGTGAAAGAGGTACTCGTCAACGACAGCCACTCCAAGATGAATAACCTCTTGATCGATGAAATTCATCCAGACGCGCAGCTGATCACAGGGAGTGTGAAGCCTTACTCGATGATGCAAGGGTTGGATCATTCTTTTTCAGGTGCTATATTCGTTGGTTATCACGCTCGAGCGGCACAAAGAGGGGTTTTATCTCACTCCATGTCCTTTGGGGTTCGCAACTTTTACATAAACGATGTCGCTGTCGGGGAACTTGGGTTCAATGCCTACGTTGCCGGCTATTACGGCGTACCCGTCCTTATGGTCGCGGGTGATGATTGCGCGGCAAAAGAGGCCGAGGAACTCATCCCTAACATTGTGACAGCACCCGTCAAAGAGTCCATTTCACGATCTTCTGTGAAAAGTTTGACACCAAAAAAAGCTGGCGAACTTTTGCAGCAGCGAGCAGCTGAAGCCTTACATAATCGCTCCAACGTCGAACCTCTCGTTCCGCCGGATCACCCAAAACTAAGAATTGAATTCATGAATTATGGACAAGCCGAATGGGCGAATTTGATGCCTGGAACAGAGCTTGAGCCGGATTCTACTACAGTAAGTTTTCAAGCCAAAAACATACTCGAAGCTTATCAAGCCATGCTTGTCATGACAGAGCTTGCGATGCAGACTACATCCAGCTAGGAGGGACAACCGATGGCGAAATACATATTTAAACGTTTTATTCTGATGATTGTCACTGTATTTATCATTGCAACGTTGACGTTTTTCTTAATGAATGTAATCCCAGGATCGCCTTTCAATGAGGAACGTACGACAAATGCCGCCGTACAGCAAAATCTTGAGGAGCACTTCCATTTAAACGAACCTTTAGCGATTCAATATGTGCTTTATTTGAAGTCGATCGTCACGCTCGACTTTGGTCCTTCGATTAAACAACCGACAGAGACGGTCAATTCGCTGTTGGGGAGAGGATTTCCGATATCAGCGGAGCTCGGGATTTGGACGGTACTGCTTGCCTTAGTCTCAGGTGTGGCGTTAGGGGTGTTTGCCGCGCTCAAACATAACGGCATCATCGATTATATCGCTATGACGATTGCAGTTTTAGGGATTTCAATTCCTAACTTTGTGCTTGCGACCATGCTCATCCAGGAGCTTGCTGTGAATCTAAGTATTTTTCCTGCGGCCACCTGGAGCAGCCCGCAGCATATGGTGCTTCCGATTTTAGCCCTCGCGACAGGACCGATGGCGATTATCGCTCGTCTCACACGATCGAGCATGCTGGAAACGTTGACGCAGGATTACATAAAAACAGCCCGGGCGAAGGGACTTTCGCCGGTGAAAATCATCGTCAAGCATGCATTAAAGAATGCCTTGATGCCTGTTGTCACCATCCTTGGGACCTTGCTTGCCGGTATATTAACAGGAACCTTCGTCATCGAGAAAATTTTTGCGATTCCGGGAATGGGTAAATATTTCGTCGAAGGCATCAATCAGCGTGACTATCCTGTCATTATGGGAACCACGGTGTTCTACAGTGCTTTTCTCGTCTTCATGCTGTTCTTAGTCGATATCGCTTATGGAATCCTCGACCCGAGAATCAAGTTACACAAAGAAGGAGGGAACTGATGTGATTCCAGAACCAAAACAGAAACAGCCGAGCCATCACTCGTCCATTCCTGATGAGTGGTTTAAGCCGAAGCGAAAGGATCTGGATGAAGCGGAGTCCGTCGTCCGGCCTTCGTTATCTTATTGGGAGGATGCGTGGAGGAGGATTCGGCAAAACAAGCTCGCGATCTCAGGACTGATTTTCCTCATCCTCTTAGGCATCATGGCCGTGATTGGCCCTTGGATTTCCCCGCATAGCGTTTCAGAAACCGCGCTTGCCAACCAAAACCAGCCTCCTTCAGCTACGCACTGGTTTGGGACGGATGAACTCGGAAGGGATGTATTTACACGGACCTGGTATGGAGCGAGAATCTCCTTGTTTGTCGGGCTTATGGCTGCACTTATCGACTTTTTTATCGGAGTGGCTTACGGAGGAATCGCCGGCTATAAAGGTGGACGTGTCGATAGTTTCATGATGCGCATCATTGAAATTTTATACGGGCTTCCTTACTTGCTCGTGGTGATTTTGCTGCTCGTCGTCATGGGGCCGAGTTTACTCACCATCATCATTGCCTTGACGGTTACAGGATGGGTGGGAATGGCCCGGATTGTCCGTGGACAAGTCCTGCAGCTGAAGCATAATGAGTTCGTCATGGCCTCTCAATCCTTTGGGGCGAAAACGAAACGAATCATTCGAAAAAACTTACTACCTAATACGATGGGACCGATCATTGTGCAAATGACTTTGACTGTTCCGACTGCCATTTTTGCGGAAGCTTTCTTAAGCTTTTTGGGCCTTGGCATTCAAACGCCTTTTGCGAGCTGGGGGATGATGGCGAATGACGCACTGGGTGTCATTTTATCCGGAGACTGGTGGCGCCTGTTCTTCCCGGCCTTTTTCATATCGGCAACGATGTTTGCTTTTAACGTATTGGGAGACGGATTACAGGATGCGCTTGATCCGAGGCTGAGGAGGTAGATGACATTGGAAAAAATACTAGATATCGAGGACTTACATGTATCGTTTACAACCTATGGCGGAGAGGTTCAAGCCGTCCGTGGTGTGGATTTAGAGCTGTACAAAGGAGAAACGCTTGCGATTGTAGGGGAGTCCGGCTGTGGGAAGAGTGTGACCGCCAACAGCATTATGAAGCTGATTCCATCGCCACCCGGCAAGATTAAACAAGGATCCATCTATTTCAAGGGACAAGACATGACGAAGCTTTCCGATAAACAAATGAGGCGCATTCGCGGAGTGGATATCTCGATGATCTTCCAGGATCCGATGACCGCGTTGAATCCAACGCTTACGATCGGCGATCAATTGACGGAAGGGTTAAAGCAGCACCGGACGATATCCTCGAAGGAAGCGAATAAACAGGCGCTCGATATGCTCAACCTTGTAGGCATTCCGAATCCGAACGAGCGCATGAAGCAGTATCCGCACCAGTTCAGTGGCGGCATGCGCCAGCGGATTGTGATCGCTATGGCTCTTATTTGCGAACCTGAATTGTTGATTGCCGACGAACCGACAACTGCTCTTGATGTGACCATTCAAGCGCAAATTCTGCAGCTGTTTAAGAAAATCCAGGACGAGACAGGGGTCTCGATCATTTTGATTACGCATGACCTCGGGGTCGTCGCCAAAATTGCCAACCGTATCGCGGTCATGTACGCGGGCAAAGTGATTGAAACAGGCACAAGGCGAGAAATCTTCTATACGCCTCAGCATCCGTATACAAGAGGGCTATTACATTCGGTTCCCCGGCTGGACCAAAAAGGTGAAAAGTTAATCCCGATTGACGGGACGCCCCCGGATCTATTTTCACCCCCGGAAGGCTGTCCGTTCACTGCAAGGTGCCCGATGGCGATGGAAGTGTGCAGTAAGGTCTATCCGTTCGAATCTGAGCTAAGCAGCACTCATGCAGTTGATTGCTGGCTTCAGGATGAACGGGCTAAAAAATATATGGTTCCAACACAATGATGAATAGAGAGAGGAGAAAAAACATGAAAAAATGGCTTACGTTACTATTGGGGGTACTGCTCGTTGTTGTCTTGACGGCCTGTACAGCTACAGAAAGTTCAAGCGATAGTTCAGATGACGGCAACAATGAAAATGGAAGCGACAGTGAAACGAAAACACTTTTATTAAACAATGGGGAGGAGCCTACATCCTTTGATCCACCGAAAGGATTTGACTCGGTTTCCTGGAACGCCTTAAACAATTTAATGGAAGGAATGACGCGTTTAGGCAAAGACCACAGTCCACAGCCGGCAACAGCTGAAAAGTGGGAAGTTTCCGAAGACGGGAAAGTGTACACGTTCACCATTCGTGACAATGCCAAATGGTCGAATGGCGATGATGTCACCGCAGGAGATTTCGAATTTGCCTGGAAACGCCTGCTGGATCCGGAAACGGCTTCACCGGCTGCTTTTCTCGGGTACTTTATTGAAGGCGGCGAAGCCTACAATAACGGAGAAGGCTCCAAAGACGATGTGATGGTCGAGGCGGTCAATGATAAGGAATTAAAGGTAACGCTGACCGCACCGACGGGTTACTTTTTAAATATCATTTCTAACCCGGCTTTCTTCCCGGTCAATCAGAAAGTCGCGGAGGAAAATCCTGAATGGTACACAGAAGCGGACAGCTTCGTCGGAAACGGACCATTCGCATTGGCCGAGTGGAAGCATGACAGCGAAATGCTGTTCAAGAAGAATGAAGAGTATTGGGACAGTGAAACCGTCAAGCTGGATGAAGTCCACTGGGCGATGGTCAACGACGTCAATACAGAGTACCAAATGTACGAAAGCGGCGACCTGGATACGTCAGGCATCCCGGCTGACATGTCTGAGAAGCTGCTGAAAAGTGATGAAGTGACAATCCAGGATCAAGCGGGTACCTACTTCTATCGTTTTAACGTGAATGAAGAACCATTCCAGAACAAGAAAATCAGAAAAGCCCTTGCGATGGCTGTCAATCAGCAGGATATCGTCGATTACGTTACGAAAAATAAAGAAGAACCTGCCTATGGATTTGTTTCTTACGGATTTGAAGGTCCATCTGGAGACGACTTCCGTGAGCATAATGGCAAGCTTGTAGAATTCAATCCGGAAGAAGCGAAAAAACTTCTCGAAGAAGGCATGAAAGAGGAAGGCTACGACGAGCTTCCGGAAATTACGCTTTCCTATAACACGAGTGAATCTCATAAAGCTGTAGCCGCAACGATTCAAGATATGTTCAAAGAGAACTTAGGCATCGACATTAAGCTTTCTAACGCGGAGTGGAACGTATTTTTACAAAATCAAAAAGACTTGAAGCATCAGCTGTCCCGAAGCTCGTTCTTAGCGGACTACGCCGATCCGATTAACTTCCTTGAAAGCTTCATTACGGATTCTTCCATGAACCGTACGGGCTGGTCCAATGAAGAGTATGACAAATTGATCGAACAAGCGAAAAACGAATCCGATGAAGCGAAACGCTGGGAGTATATGTATGAAGCAGAGAAGATTCTCTTTGAAGACATGCCGATCTTCCCGATCCACTTCTATAACCAAGTTGTGTTACGTAAAGATTCTGTGAAAGACATTGTTCGTCACCCGGTTGGGTACTTGGAACTGAAATGGGCGGATAAACAATAACTGGTGAAAAAGGGGCACTAGCACTTCGGTGCGCGCGTGCCTCTTTTCATGCCATAGGAGGGAACCTATGATTCTGCCAAAACGGCTGCAAGCGGGAGATACGATTGGAGTGATTGCTCCGGCCAGTCCACCTAATCTAGAAAACTTAGATCAAGCGATTCTTTTCCTGGAAAACTTAGGGTTACAAGCCAAGGTGGCCCCGAACGTTTCAAAAACGTATGGCTACTTAGCGGGGACGGACGAGGAGCGCCTGTCTGATTTCCACCAGATGTTTGCCGATCCCTCGATCAGCGGCATCATTTGTGCCGGTGGAGGATACGGGACAGGGCGAATTGTTTCATCGATTGATTTTGACTTGATTAATAACAACCCAAAAATCTTCTGGGGATACAGCGACATCACCTATTTACATACAGCAATTCGCCAGAAGGCCGGTTTAGTGACGTTTCACGGACCGATGCTCTGTTCAGATGTTGGGAAAGAAACATTTGATGAGGAGTCGAAAAAAATGTTCCGTCAGCTTTTTCAACCGGAAACCCTTGATTACACAGAGGAGTTTTCTCCTTTACAAACGATATCCTCAGGGAAGGCTGAGGGAGAAATCGTTGGCGGGAATCTATCGTTGCTCGTCAATACGTTAGGTTCAGCTTATGAACTGGATACAAAAGGAAAGCTCCTGCTGATTGAAGATATCGGGGAAGAGCCTTACCGGATTGATTCGTTTTTAAGTCAGTTGAAGCTCGCCGGGAAATTAGACGAGGCGGCAGGCGTCATCGTAGGTGATTTTAGCGGTTCTGAACCGAAAAAACGTGACCAGTCCCTTACGCTGGAACAAGTGCTCGACTATTATTTTTCCGGGCTGAATAAACCTGTGTTATCAGGGTTCAAAATCGGTCACTGCCTGCCCCATTTTGCTGTACCGCTTGGAACGAAAGCGACTTTATCGAGCGAAACCAAAACGTTAACGATCGAACCTGGTGTTCTGTAAGAAAGGATGAACAACGATGAAGATTCAGTCCATTGATACGTATTCGGTTGCTGTTCCTTTACATACGCCCTTTAAGACAGCCTTACGAACCGTCACCGTTGCCGAATCGATTTATGTCAAGGTGACTTGCGACAACGGCATCACCGGCTGGGGGGAAGCTCCCCCGACTCATGTCATCACAGGTGAAAGTCTAGTTAGTATTGAACACACGTTGAACCATATTATCGCCCCGGTCATTACGGGGGAGTCGGTTTTCAATCGGGAAGCCCTTTTTGAAAAACTTCATAACAGCTGTGTCGGAAACACGAGCGCGAAAGCAGCGATGGATATCGCTTTGTATGATTGTTTCGCTCAGCATTGCCAGCTGCCGCTATACCAATTGCTTGGCGGGTACCGCAATCAAATGGAAACCGATTATACGGTCAGTGTGAATGAACCCGATGAAATGGCGGATGATGCCGAGCGGTACATCCAAAACGGCTTTAACATTCTCAAAGTGAAAGTCGGAAAAGATACGATTGAAAAAGACATCGAGCGCATTCTCACGATTAAAAAACGTATCGGAAATGGAGCGCAGATTCGATTGGATGCGAACCAGGGCTGGACGGCAAAAGAGGCGATCTATGCGATTCGCCGTATGGAAAATCTCGGTTTGCCGATCGAACTCGTGGAACAGCCCGTGAAAGCCCACGACATTGAAGGGTTAAAACAAGTGACAGATCAAACTTATACACCGATTATGGCGGATGAAAGTGTCTTCTCACCGGAAGATGCCCGCCGTGTAGTGGCAACGCGCAGCGCCGATTTGATCAATATTAAGCTCATGAAAGCAGGCGGTATTCACCGCGCGCTGCAAATCAACCATCTAGCCGAAAGCTTTGGCGTCGAATGTATGGTCGGCAGCATGATTGAGACGAAGCTTGGAATCACCGCAGCCGCTCATTTGGCAGCGAGTCAGAAAAATATTACGAAGGTCGATTTCGATGCGCCGCTTATGCTTACAAAGGATCCTGTCGAGGGCGGGGTAGCGTATCAACAGGCGATGATGACGCTGTCCGACTCACCAGGACTTGGAATACGAAATGTACAGCTGGAGCACGTCCATGCTTAATTTTGAAGGAGGTCTATCATGACACATACACCAACAAAAACCACCTGGGTTGTCCAGGTACCCGTCGCCACCGTCTGGACGTCACCTGAGTCACCGAGAGCGGTTGATGAGCGCGGCGTTTCTGATTCAGCGTCCATGAAAGAGTGGTTGAACCATTTAACCTACGAGACAAGTCTCGCTCTATGTGATGATAACCTCGTCCAATCTCAATTGTTATACGGGGAGGAAGTCCTTGTCGAGGAACGCAGCAACGGCTGGGCGCATATCATCGTCCCTACCCAGGCATCCAAAAAAGATGAGCACGGTTACCCGGGCTATGTGCCCGAACATCAACTGAAGGAAATCCCTCAGGAAAACTGGCAGGGAAGCGGCGTTGCCGTCGTCCATAAAAAACATACGATGCTGCTAGATCAAGAGTTTCAACCGTTCTTAGAGATGAGCTACCTCACCTCACTACCCGCTTTACTAGAAGAAGGAGAGTTCCTGAAAGTACGGACGCCGCACGGGGAAGGCTATTTATCTATCGAAGATGTGACGCTGTATCCTTCAAGAGCGGAGATCCCTAAAGGCACCGGAAAGGACCTCATCGAAGCGGGCGAAGCTTTTCTTGACCTTCCTTACTTCTGGGGCGGCATGAGTGCGTATGGCTACGACTGTTCAGGATTTGCTTACAACATGCACAAAGCCCACGGCTATGAAATTCCGCGTGACGCTACAGACCAGGCGATGGCCGGGGAAGAAGTTCCTCTTGATCAGTTACAGCCTGGTGATCTATTATTCTTTGCCTATGAAGAAGGAAAAGGAAGAATCCATCACGTAGGATTTTATTATGGAGACGGGAAGATGCTCCACTCGCCCAATACAGGAAAGACGATTGAGATCATTGAGTTAAAAGGTACCACTTATGAAAAAGAATTATGCTGTGCCAGACGTTATTGGCAGGAGAAGGGGGCATCCACATGAGTCCACAAAAAACATTAGAAGTCAAAAACCTTAAAAAACACTTTCAACTTGGAAAAGGAAAAACGTTGAAAGCCGTGGACGGTGTGAGTTTTGATATCTATCGAGGCGAAACGTTCGGACTGGTGGGTGAATCCGGGTGTGGGAAATCAACGACCGGCCGGACGATTATGAACCTTTACAAGCAAACCGATGGGGAGGTCATTTACGAAGGCCAAAGCGTTCACCATTTAAGTGAAAAAGAACAATTTTTATTAAAACGAAGGATGCAAATGATTTTCCAGGATCCCTATGCTTCCTTGAACCCACGTTCGACCGTTGCGGAAATCATATCCGAGCCGAT
>NZ_JRNX01000544.1 GCF_000786645.1 Halobacillus sp. BBL2006 | reverse complement strand
TGCCGAACGATGTGAGTGAAAATAGGATGGCAAGCAATCCGAACAAGGCACTAAACGCATAGATAATCAATACTGTTGTGCGGTGGCTGAAGCCTGCCGCTAAAATTTGATAGTGGATGTGTTTGTTGTCCGGCATCATAATTTTTTGCTTGTTGATCAATCGTCTCAATATTGAGAACAACGTATCGAATACTGGGATCGCCAGCACGATAATTGGGATCACGAAGCTAAATAAAGTGACGTTCTTGAACAATCCAACCATGGAGATGACGGCCATCGAATACCCAAGGAACAAGGAACCGGTGTCTCCCATATAAATTTTGGCCGGGTAGAAGTTATGGAATAAGAATCCAAGGTTACTTCCAATCAGAACCACGCACAAATAAACAATCGTAATCTGGGGCTCAATCGCTAACGCCATGACAGAAATACTGATCAGAGAAATCGTTGATACCCCTGTCGCCAGACCGTCCAAGCCGTCAATCAAGTTGATGGCGTTCGTAATTCCGATAATCCATAAGAATGTAAACACGATGCTGATCGGTTCGTTCATGGATACCATGCCTACGAATGGAACACTGACAATATCAATTTTTAAACCTGAAAAGATGAGCACCCCAGTGGCAGCTACTTGCCCTGCCAATTTAAAAATTGGACGGATTTGATAGCGGTCATCCAAGAGCCCAGTTAAAACAATAATGGAAGCTCCGATGCAAATAGCCGTGAAATATGGCGTATCAGGACGGATGTAAATCATCCCGGCTACGACCCCTCCGAAAATTGCCAGTCCACCCATCCTCGGTGTGATTTCGGTATGGATTTTTCGCAATTCAGGATAGTCCATCATCTTCCATTTTACCGCCAGTTTCATTACTGGAAAGACCAGCGCATAGCTGACAGCCATAGAAATCAGAATGGCAATTGTAATATCCAAATATATATTCATAAAAATCCTCACTTATCTATTAATCTAAAAATGCAAAATGCGATTACATTATATCACAGAGCAAAGCAAATGATGTCGTACGTTGTCTTTATTTTTGTT
>NZ_JRNX01000543.1 GCF_000786645.1 Halobacillus sp. BBL2006 | reverse complement strand
ACCAACATGATGTCAGTCAGAAAAAATTGAATGAATCTCTAACCTTCGTTGTTGAAACAGCTGTTAACCAGGTTGGCGTTAATGTAAACACTGCATCGTCTTCACTGTTGCAATATGTATCTGGCCTAAGTAAAGCTGTAGCCAATAATATTGTTAAGAAGAGAGAGGAAGTAGGCAAGTTCAAAAAACGCTCAGAATTGAAGGATATTCCTCGTTTAGGAGCGAAAACGTTCGAGCAAAGTATTGGATTCTTACGTATATTGGATGGAAGTGAGCCGCTTGACCGAACATCCATCCACCCCGAAAGTTACAAAGCGGCAAAAGCATTATTGAAAATGGTTGATGTTTCCGCAAAACAATTGGGCGGGGAAGAGCTGGAAGGTAAGTTGAAAGAAATCAATGAAGCGGATGTAGCCGAGCAACTGGAGATTGGAAGGCCGACGCTTGAGGATATTATGAAGTCGCTCACACAGCCAGGACGTGACCCTCGTGATGATTTACCTAAGCCTTTATTGAAAACAAATGTATTATCAATGGAAGACTTGGAGCAAGGCATGGAACTTGAAGGGACCGTCCGAAATGTTGTCGACTTTGGTGCGTTTGTCGATGTTGGAGTGAAGCAGGATGGGCTTGTCCATATCTCCAAGCTATCCAATAAGTTCGTCAAACACCCGATGGACGTGGTATCTGTTGGAGATGTCGTAACCGTCTGGGTCGATCAAGTCGATATTCAAAAACAACGCATCGCACTAACGATGCTTACAAAGTAAAAATCCTCGTAGATACCTGGAAGACTTTTTCTTCCGGGTATTTTTTTATTTGTAGAGATGTTGGTAATAATACCAGCATTGGTTTAACATTTTAATTTGGTATTTATCTTTATTAAAAAAAGCTTTAGCCATTTGTTTTTTTAACCAAGAGGGCATAGAACTTCCGCTCCTTTGTATTCAACTTTTTTCATACTTATGATAAAGTATGCAAAGAACCTTGGAGGTGTGCGAAAATGTCGATATCGAATGAACAATTGCATCAGTGGACTGATGACATTTCCAGAGCGTACTTCCAGAAGCCTTTTCTCGATGACGTCATGTTCAACCCGCGTCTCAGAACAACAGGGGGAAGGTACATTCCTTCGAAAAGAGTCATTGAGCTGAACCCGAAGTACTTATTTGAGTTAGGGGAGGAAGAATTCAAAGGTATCATTAAGCACGAGCTTTGCCATTATCATCTGCACATTGAAGGGAAAGGATACGGACATCGCGACAGAGAGTTTAAGGAACTTTTGAAAAAAACAGGTTCCCCTAGACATTGCAAACCACTGCCATCTGAGAAACCAAAAGTTCACCGTTACGTATGTACGTCTTGCTCACAGGAGTATGAAAGGAAGAGAAGGGTCGACACGAAGCGATATCGATGCGGAAAATGCAAAGGTCATTTAAAAAAGATGTAAATATCCATTGACGAAACATTAAGCCCATGTTAAATTAGATAAGCCTTAACAAAACAAGCCTAAGCTTAAGAAAAATCATTTAATTTTTTCTTGGGAAAAGGTTTGACAAACAAAACGATATATTATATTATATAATTCGTCGCTGATAATTGAACTTATTAAAAAGCGACAGGATAATTGTTCATCTAACACTATTCCAACGTAGCTCAGTGGTAGAGCAATCGGCTGTTAACCGATCGGTCGTAGGTTCGAATCCTACCGTTGGAGCCATTACGGAGAAGTACTCAAGTGGCTGAAGAGGCGCCCCTGCTAAGGGTGTAGGTCGCGTAAGCGGCGCGAGGGTTCAAATCCCTCCTTCTCCGCCATTTTTTAATGGCCCGTTGGTCAAGTGGTTAAGACACCGCCCTTTCAC
>NZ_JRNX01000542.1 GCF_000786645.1 Halobacillus sp. BBL2006 | reverse complement strand
TCAATTATTAAAATAAAAAAGAGAAACGTCCTAAGACACTTCTCTTTTCCACTTAGCTACCATAATAGTAATAATAATTACTAGATTTAATATCCTTATCATTCAACACTGCACCGAGAATATTCGCTTTCGACTTAAGCAATAACTCCTTCGCTTTATGCGCAGCTTCCTGCTCCGTTTGCTTACTGCGAACCACAAGCATGACGCCATCCACAAAACGAGACAATACTTGAGAATCTGTTACAGCTAGAACAGGCGGCGTATCAAAAATCACCATATCATACGATTGTTTCGCTTCCCGGATGAACTTCTCCATTTTCCTCGAACCTAGTAACTCCGAAGGATTCGGTGGAATCGGGCCACACGGGAGAATATCTAAGTTCTCGATTTCGCTTTCACGTACAAGGTCGAAAATAGAACGATTCCCCACTAAGTAGTTACTTAAACCATACGTATTATCTGTACGGAACGTATAGTGGATAGTTGGCTTCCGTAAGTCCGCATCGATTAACAATACCTTTTTTCCTTGCTGGGCGAAAACAACGGCCGTATTTGCTGTTGTAATTGACTTCCCTTCCGATGGACTTGCTGAGGTTACAAGCATCGTTTCTAAATCTTTATCAATAGAAGTAAACTGCAAATTTGTACGTATTGTACGGAATTGTTCAGATATTGGGGATTTTGGATTATCGTTTGCGATTAAACTGCGCCCACGTGTCTGCATGGTTTTCTTTGGTTTACGTGCCAACGGACTCACCTCTGATGTTTGATACGTTAGCCTTTTTTGTTGATCGACCTCGTGAAGGAATCTCATCCGGGGAAATCGTAGAAACGACACCCATAAGAGGAAGGCCTAACGTTTGTTCAATATCTTCTTCTGTTTTTATAGAAGAATCTAAGTACTCAAGCAAGAACGCGAGCCCTACGCCAATCATCAAACCAACAACCAATGCAATGGCAATATTTAATGCCGGCTTAGGGCTGACTGGTGAAGCATCTGCCTCGACAGCTGCTTCGGTTAAAATGTTGACATTGTCTACATTCATGAGCTGAGGTATTTCTTCTTTAAACACATTCACCGTTGTATTGGCAATGGCCGCTGCTTTGGCGTAGCTTTCATCCGTAGCCGTGACGTTGACCACCTGAGACTGTTCGGCATTAGAAACTTGTATTTTTTCAGACAGAGCAGATGCTGTCATATCCAGCCCTAAATCTCCTACAACCTGGTCCAGGATTCTCGGACTTTTAATAACGATATTATATGTATTAATCAGTTCGACGTTCGTTCGGATATCATTAATATCATAGGGCGTATTTTGTGATTGATCCGAGGATTGATTCACTATGAATTGTGACGATGATTGATAATTTGGGGTAAGGATAAAAAAGGTAACGAGCGCACTGATGATGGCTGCTCCTGCTGCTAGTCCCACAATCAGCCATAATCGCTTCTTGAGAACCCCCATAATCTCCTTTAATGAAATCGTTTCTTCCATTCATAAACCTCCTAGTATTCTTTTGAAAATTTCCCACCTAAAACAAACTCTATTTTTCTATAGTCTCTATTTTCAAAAATATAACATTCTAATGACACTGTAATATTTCTGAAATAACTCCCCATGGTAAGTTTATACTAACCTCCTAATGATGAAAAGGCTTTTTCCACAAATTTCGCCAAAATATTCTAAGAAATCCAGTTAGATTGTCCCTTATAAGTAGGGGTTCATGTATAATCAAGGTACTATGACCGATAATCCAATAGAAAGGTATGGGTGAAATGAAAAAGAAATATTTATGGTTAAGTATGATAGCATTGCTAATTATTGTAATAGGTACAACACTGACCTTCCGAGTGGTTGGAGCGAATACGCTCGATGAAAAGCTGGAATTAGCTAATCAAGCTTATCAGTCGGAGGAATGGGAAAAAAGTATAGAACTATATCAGAAGGTATTAAAGATCGACCCCGATCATGTAGAAGCTCGCTTAGGACTTGGGAAAGCTTATCAAGCGATGAACCATAGAGATGAAGCCATTGAAACCATCAATGAAGGCATCGATCGAAAAGTACAAGAGCACAGATACTACCTGCTTTTATCCGATATTTATTCATCTATGGGCGATGTCTCAAAAGCTGTTGATGTCTTAGACAGAGGACAGAAGTACAGTACCCATCAATCTTTGAAACAAGCGTACAAAGAACTCATCTCCAATATATACATACATACAGACCGTGAGATCGTACAAGAAGGATACGACAGAGAAATCGAACTCGTTTATGAAAACGAAAAGGGAGATTTGAAACCGCTGGAAGGAGAATGGTCTGTTCAAGACACTTCTATAGGAACAATAGAATCAAATGACGGCAGTGTCCGGTTCGAAGCTGCGAAAACAGGAAAAACCGCCATTGAAGTAAAGTGGGAATCTCTTACCCAGTATGTGACCATAGAAGTCGCTGAACAGGTGGTTGAGGAAATGACGATCGAGCCTTCTGAAGTGGAATCGTTAGCTGTCGGTGAATCACAAGACATCTCTGTAACAGGTGTCGATGCCGCCGGTGAAGAAATGACGTTCACGCCTGAGTGGACCTCTAAAGAAGGACGACTTGAAATAGAAGCTCAACAAGATGGAACGGCTACAATTAAAGCAAAAGAAGAGGGCAAAGATACCCTATTTATTTCCTATCAGGATTACGAAAAGGAATTGGATGTGGTTGTTGATGGGGAAAGCAAATCTATCGATGCTCAAGTTGAAGGCGAAGGGTCTGTCACAGTCTTTCCAGATAAAGAACTTTATTTCAAAGGGGAAAAAGTAACATTGGAAGCTTTTCCTGAAGAAGGCTGGGAGTTTACCGGCTGGAAAGGTGACCTAAATGGGAATGATAATCCTGTGAACACAACGGTGGACAATAATATGGATATCGTTGCTGTTTTCGAACCTATCCAACATGACCTTGACTTATCCATCTCAGGGGAAGGCGAAATTATTCGAGATTCGTTAGCGGACTCTTATGACCATATGGATCAAGTCTCTTTACGTGCTCGTGCAGCTTCAGGATGGGAATTCGCAGGCTGGAAAGGTTCATACACGGGAGACGATACAAGGATCAATCTTGTAATGGATGAAGATAAATCTTTACAAGCTGTGTTCACTAGAGAAGAAACTGAACAAGAAGAGGAAGAACCAGAAGAGACCGGGGACTCGCGTGAAGAGGAAGATTCTTATGAACCAAGTCCTCCAGAACCCACCAGCTATAGTCTAAGTCTTCAATCTAACGGTGGAGGCAGCATCCAGAAGAACAAATCCGGCAGCACGTTTGAAGAAGGAACAACGGTACGCCTGACTGCCGTCCCGAAAGATGGTTGGAATTTTACAGGCTGGAGTGGCAGTGCAAGTGGATCTTCTGCTTCTATTTCGGTCACCATGAACGGGAAAAAGTCGATTCAAGCAAACTTTGAAAAAGAACCGGAGCCGGAGCCTGAACCAAAAACCTATTCCTTATCAACTTCTGTTGTTGGCTTTGGAAAAATAAACGCCTCACGAACAAGCGCTCAAGAAGGTGAGTCGATTACGGTCAAAGCGATTCCAGCTGAAGGATGGCGGTTTGTTGAATGGCGCGGAGATGCTGTAGGGTATAGTTCAAGCTCTACGATCACGATGGATGGGAATAAACAAGTAACGGCTGTTTTTGAGGAAGAATGAATGATTTTATAAAAAACACGGCTTAACGTGCGGGTTTACCTGCCTTATAGACGTGTTTTTTATTTTTCTTAGAATAATGGTCTGATAATCTTGGAAAAGAATTTTGTCTATTATAATGTTTTTTATTTGGTAGAGGTTAAAATTTTTGTCGTCTCCCTGTAACAAATTTAACTAAAAAACAAGAGTATTTTAACAAGTTTAGTAGAGCTAAAACCGTGGTATATACCCGGTTCATCCCCCTGGTAAAACCTATGAAACTTAATTGTTACACAAATGTAAAATCATGACGAAACATGTTGTGATAAGCTTTAAAAGGATTAAACGGAATTTACATAAAAAACACAGGGGGAGTTTTACTTGATGAAGAGAGTTACGTCGGTTTTGGTTGCTTTTGCCACGGTTTTTCTACTATTTGCACCTACATCTTTTGCAGGTCAAAGGGTTGGGGACCAAGTAGTAGATGTCGCGTTTGACTACTCAGGGTCACCATATGTTTACGGAGGGACAAGCCCTTCAGGATTTGATTGTTCCGGATTTACACAGTATGTATTCAACAAAGTCGGAATCAGCTTGAATCGTACTTCAGGCAGTCAGTATTATCAGGGTCACTCGGTCAGCCGTTCGAACTTGCAGCCAGGAGATCTATTATTCTTCAATTACTATGATGGTGGATCTATCGGGCACGTCGGGATATACATAGGGAATAACAAAATGATTTCTGCAGAGAATCCTAGAGACGATATTACCGTTGCTTCTATCGCACCTGATCGATACTGGGGCGGTCGCCTGGTCGGCGCGAAACGCGTCATCGATGAGGTAGAAGCTGAGTCAACAGATAACGATCTTCCAACTGGTCAATACCATGACGTTGCAAGCAATCACTGGGCTCAAGACGAAATCGAATACATGAGTAAAAAAGGCATCATCAACGGGTACGACGGCAGCTACTTCAAGCCGGACAATAAAGTTTCTCGTGGTGAAGTTGCAAAAATGTTGAGTGTTTCTTTAGATTTAGGAACGTCTACAAGCGATCAGTTCTCTGATACGGATGGTCACTGGTCCGAGAAGTACATCAACGCTGCAGCTAAAGCAGGATATATCAATGGTTATAAAGACGGTACATTCAAACCTGAACAAGAAATTACTCGTCAAGAGATCGCTGCTTTGTTTGATAAAGCGTTCAAACTAAGCGGTTCAGGTGCTAACTTCGATGATGTTTCAAGCCAGCACTGGGCTTACGACTCAATTGAAGCACTAGCAGCCAGCGGCATTACAACTGGTTACGATGATGGTACATTCAAGCCATGGGCTGAAACAAAACGTAGTGAATTTGCAGTATTCCTATACAGAGCACTATATTAATGAAGGAAAAAATCCTCTCACTGGTCATGAGAGGATTTTTTTATTGGATTTTTTAAAATTTATCATAAGAAATTTCTTTCGTTCTTGCTTTCCTCTCCTCATGTCTCCCCTCATTTATTCATACATGATTAAGCCTGCTTATGAATACGATTAAAAAAACACTACGCTTGGAAAGAGGAATCGTATGATACAAGTATCTGGGAGTCCTTTTCAACTATCTGAATCTTGGAACCTTGGAAAGACGGAAAAAGCAATCGTTAAAGATATGCAAAACTCTCCTCCTGTTTACGCTTACCCCACCGCCAATCTTTTATTATTTGAACTCAATGTTCGAAAAAACATCATTCAAAGCGCTAGAGAAATGAATGAAAGTGAAGCTGTGTTTTCAAGCTTTAGAAATGCCCGCTGCAACCCTCAATATTGGAATTTAACTGAATCAGGGGGTTTCTCGCTGAAGCCTGGTGTCCTCCCAGCTGATGCGATTCGTGACATCTTTAAAAATGGGGACCTCTACGCCTTTGAATGCGCAACAGCTTGCGTCATTATCTTTTACCATGCTGCCTTAAACAGCATTGGTGCATCGGTTTTTAACTCTATCTTTCAGGACCTCTATTTATACAGCTGGCATACAGATAGCGATCTTGGGCTCTACACCTTTTATTCTGATCATTACTTACCAGGCGATGTCGTCTATTTTAAGAACCCGGACTTCTCCCCGAGAACTCCCTGGTTTAGGGGTCTAAATTCAGTCGTTATGGGTGATGGTGAATTTTTTTCCCATGGAGTTAGGATCAAGACAGCTGATCAAATGATAGAAACGCTGAATAAGAAGAGAATTCCAGAAAGTAATCAGTCGGCTTATTTAACGAATCTAGTGACTAGACCAGGCTTCGAGCGTTTAGCTTCTTTCTCCAATATGCAAAGCGTTCGACCTGCTCGTAAAATGCGCTATGTCGTCGTCCACCACAACAAGAATTCGATCCCTTTTATCGAGTATCTATTCTATCTGAGACAAATGATTAATGAATAAATCATTGTCATTTATAGACCCGCCAGACCCATGACGTCCACCCATTTTTGATGTTGACGGGCTCATCTTTTCCATAGGCGAGTATGATATAAGGAAGAATAAAGAATCATGAAAGGAAGTTCAAAGATGGAAGCTAATATGAATGCTTGGCCTTATATGGGCGCGAATATGAACGCAGCCCCATACATGGGAGCTAACGTCAATGCTGCACCAAATATGCCTGCCAATGTTGCTCCTGTTTCCTATGCTCCTATGCATTGTGCGCCGCGTCGCGGGGGCGACACGTTTGTATTGATCATTGTTTTGTTTATCCTATTGATCATCATCGGTGCATGCGTGTTTCCTGCCTGCTAACAAATGAGTATAAAAAAAGTCCTGTACGGATTGAAACCGTGCAGGACTTTTTCTATTTAAAAGGGTCTGAAAACCTTGTTTGTGAGTTTTCATTCAAGTTATGAAGACTATAGATCAATGTTAAGGGTAGTTGATGAGAGGAAATTAACTCGCTTTCCGCGGACGAACTTTCGAGCCTCCTCGCTTCGCTGTGGGGTCTCTCTCGCTCGTTTTTCCGCAGGAGTCTCGTCAATTTCCTCTCATCAACGTCCTTCATTTTTATTCTATACTTTAAACAAAGGGCAGATTCGAAATAACATAATATTAATACTATTAGTACAGGGTAAGACCCCACAAACGCTGCCTTAAGAGGCTCATCGTTCGCCCTCGGAAAGCGACCTCTTTCCCAACCGCCCTTATTCCACATAAAACATTTCGAATCCACACCCCTGCACTTATATGGATCATTTATTTTATTCTCTCTGAATCTACAAAGCCCTGAAGACGATACACGTCTCCAGGGCTTTCCTACTTATCTTAATTCAGGATTAATCGTTTTTGATAGAATCGTAGCGAACTCAGCTCTCGTAATCGGGCGGTCAGGCTTGAACTCTGTGTCATTATAGCCATTAATAATGTCTTCTTCCGCTAACGAATGAATCGCTTCGGAGTAATAACGATCTGGATTGACATCCTCAAAGAAGTGAGCATTGGAAGTTTGAATATCAAATGCTCTGTAAATAATTAAAGCTACGTCGCCGCGGCGGATCGACTCCTCAGGACGGAATGTGCCGTCTTCATATCCTTGAATGATACCTTTCTCTGTGGCCGAATCAATAAATCCTGATCCATAGTGATACTGATTGACATCTGAATAGTCAGTACTTCTTTTGGTTCCATCTAAATCGAGCGCACGTCCGACAAGCGTGATGACTTCCTGTCTTGTAATCTTATTTTGTGGACGGAACGTGTAATCAGGATACCCTTGGATCCACTCTTTTCTTGTCAGATCATTGACGTAATTCAAGAACCAGTCCTCGTCTTCAACATCTGTAAAGGTACTTGCCGGTGACTGGACAAGTCCATCGCCGTACACGTCATCTCTCCCGGGTTTCCCTAAGTCTTCGGCATTGTCCATTATGACTTCTTCCAGCTCGTCAAACGTCAAGTCTGGATACAACTGCTTGTACAAAGCA
>NZ_JRNX01000541.1 GCF_000786645.1 Halobacillus sp. BBL2006 | reverse complement strand
AGATAATGGTTTTTTTGCTCTTTTTTCACTTGCTTTAATTGATCACGCAATTGGAAAACCTCTTCTTTTAATTCATCAATTTCCTTACGATGTGAAATAGCCATAGTAAAAACGATCTCATCGGCTTTTAAAGAAAGCCTTTTTTCCATGAGTGTGAACTTTTCCTTCAATTGAAATAATTGTTCTTCAAATTCATCCGGGGTGATCACACGGTTTCTGATCATCCAGATCGCCTCCCTAATCGTTGTACAATAAAATTCTGCAAGGAATGTATATCTCCTCCTCTCATGACAAGACTAGAACTAAAGCTACAAAACCAGTCAATCACGGCTGGAACCTTCGACAGAAAAGGAGGATTATTATGGCTAAAAAGAAAAAAGAACGAAATAACAAAAAACCGACACCTGCTAAAACTGACAATCCTAAGTTGGCTGGTGAAAATCGCCCAGCTACGTAAACTATTCAAACTGCTGCTATTTGTATAGCAGCAGTTTTTTAGATTCCTCCCCCATAAATGATCATTTATGACCGAATGCAATAATTAGTGTTTAATCCAGATGGAAGCAGGGAAAATCAAACTCGGAGTTTTCATAAATCTGTCACAATTGAAAAGAAAAGCGTGAAACCTTTATCTTTCCTAAACGTCTAAAACTTTGAACCAAAAAAATGTTCTTTGAAATCAATTTTTGGTATGATACTCTCATGGAAATAGGGAGGGATGGAGTTTGAATTATCCCAATGGGAAACGCGTACGCAAGGATCAAAGCGTTTCAAACCGTCGCGGTAAACCAGATTTTAGTAACCGTGGGATGTCATTAGAAGAAGATATTAACGTGACAAATTCTTATTATTTACAGGCAGGAATCGCCGTTGTGCATAAAAAACCAACCCCTGTCCAAATAGTCAATGTTGATTATCCGAGACGAAGTGCTGCTGTCATAAAAGAAGCTTATTTCAAGCAAGCATCTACAACTGATTTTAATGGAGTTTATCGTGGTAAATACATCGACTTCGAGGCAAAAGAGACGCGCAATAAAACCTCTTTTCCCCTAAGTAACGTGCATCAGCATCAAATTGATCATATGAAGGCTGTCCATAAACATGAAGGAGTTTGTTTTATGATTATTAAGTTCTCTCCTTTGGACGAGGTTTTTTTACTCCCTTCCCCCCAATTATTTCAATATTGGGATGATCAGTGGGACGGTGGCCGAAAATCGATTCCTTACGCATGTATTCAATCTAAGGGTATGAAAATTCCTTTTCATTACCAAGCAAGAGTCGATTACGCCAAAGTTCTGGATAAGCTCTATTTCTGAATTGGAGGAAATGTAAAATGGCCAACGATAGCCAATCAAGAACAGCTAGAAGAAAACAAATGAAGGATTCTAAAAAAGGGAAAGCCAGACCAAAATTTAAGAAGATTATTCTAACTTTATTCATCATCGGTCTCGTTATGGTGATCGGTGTTGGAGGATTGTTTGCTTACTATATATCTAGTGCACCAAAATTAGATGAAGCGCAATTATCCGATCCTTTTTCTTCGAAAGTTTATGACATGAATGATAATTTGGTGGCTGATTTATCAGGTGCAGAGAGACGTACGAAAGTAACGTACGATGAATTACCTGACGTTTTAAAAGATGCTGTAATTGCGACAGAGGACTCCAGGTTCTACAGCCATCCAGGGATTGACTTTCAAAGGATTCTGGCTGCTATCTGGGCAAACGTAACCAGTGGATTCGGCGCAGAAGGTGCCAGTACGATCACTCAGCAAGTAGTCAAGCAATCCTTTCTAACGAATAAGAAAACTCTTGAACGTAAAGTTCAAGAGCAATATTTAGCTATCAAACTGGATCAGGAATATTCTAAAGACAAAATTTTAGAAATGTATTTAAACAAAATTTATTATGGTGCTGGTGCGTACGGAGTGGCTGAAGCAGCGGATACTTATTTCGGTAAGAAGGATTTAAGCAAGTTAACTTTACCTGAGGCAGCATTGCTTGCCGGTCTTCCACAGCGTCCGTCAGGTTATATGCCGTTTGAACATCCGGATCTTGCTAAGGAACGAATGAACACCGTCTTAAGCTTGATGGTTCAGCATGGAAAGATTACTCAAGCGGAAGCCGATAAAGCAAGAAAAACAAATGTTGAAGATCTGTTAGTCGAGCGAGATTCAGAGAAGGAAACGCCTTATGATGCATTCATCGATCATGTACGTAAAGAAGTAAAAGAAAAAATGAACGGTGCAGACATTTTCGAAAAGGGATTGAAAATTTATACAACCCTGGATCCTAAAGCTCAAGAGTCTGTACAGCAGCTATTGAGTGACGATGGCGGTATCCCTTGGCCAGATGAAAAACTTCAAACAGGGATTGCAGTTACGGATACTCAAACAGGTGCAGTCAGAGCAATCGGAGGCGGCCGAAATTATCAAAATGAAGGGTTCAATTACGGAACGGATATTAAAAGACAGCCAGGTTCAACATTTAAACCTGTGACCGCGTATGGTCCGGCGATCCAATACAATAAAATCTCCACATATCATCAAATTAATGATGAAAAGACAGATTTTGGAAATGGATATACTCCGAATAACTTTGATAACCGTTTCAGAGGCTGGGTATCAGCACGGTACGCTTTGAGCCGTTCCTTAAATATCCCAGCATTGAAAACACTTGAAGAAACAGGAATTAGTAAGGCTCAAAAATTTGCTGAAGGTTTAGGAATAAAATTTCCAGAAGACCAAATGGTGTTAAGTGACGCCATTGGAGGCGGAACGAACGTCAACCCACTTCAAATGTCAGGTGCTTATGCAGCGTTTGGTAATGAAGGTGTTTATAACGAGCCTTATACTGTTCGGAAAGTGGAGATTCCTGGGGAAGAAACCATCGACATGAAACCTGAACCTAAGTCCGCTATGAACAGCTATACAGCTTACATGATCTCAGATATGCTCCAAACGACCATGTCTGAAGGTTCAGGTGTTGCAGCAAATATCGCAGGTCTTCCGGAAGCAGGTAAGACGGGTACAACCAATAGAGAAGTAGAGGGTCAACAAATTGCCCCAGACTCCTGGTTCAATGGGTACACAACCAACTACTCGATCTCTATATGGACAGGGTATGGCGATATTGACACGGGGCTTTCCCAAGCCGCTAAGGATATTCCTAAACAAATCTTTAAACCGCTTATGAGTGAGCTCTCTGAAGGAAAAGAGACAGCGGACTTTAAGAAACCAGATTCTGTTGTTTCTGTAAAAGTTGAAGAAGGATCCCGTCCCGCTAAGCTACCTAGCGCTTATACACCTGAAAGTCAGATTGTAACTGAATTGTTCCATGTAGATAATCAACCTTCTAAGGTTTCTAAAGAATTTCAAAAGCTTGACCCTGTTCAATCTCTGACAGGTACATTTAATCAAGAAGATGGTTCCATTGATTTAAACTGGTCTTATGGTGAAAACGAAGGTATCTCATTTAAAGTTACTTATAAGATCGATGAAGGTGAGCCTAAAGAATTGACCACAACAAAGGATACGAGCCTAAACATTACGAATGTGGACCCTGGTTCTACCTACACCTTCTCCGTAGTAGCAGTCAGCGACGAAGGCAATGCTCAGACCAGTGACCCTGCAACAACCCAGGTCCAAACAGGTGGTCAAGAAGAAACGGAAAAACCTGAAGAAAATAAGAAAGACAAAGAAGACAAAAATAAAGAAGACAAGAATAAAGAAGATGAAAATCAAGATGGCAATCAAGGTGAAGGCAACAATGAAAATACTGATGGCGGTACCGGTGGTGACACTGGTGGCGATACTGGAGGCAATACCGGTGGCGACACTGGTGGTGACACTGGCGGCGATACCAGCGGTGACACTGGTGGTGACACTGGCGGCGATACCAGCGGT
>NZ_JRNX01000540.1 GCF_000786645.1 Halobacillus sp. BBL2006 | reverse complement strand
GAAAAGCCTCTCAAGAGTTTATAAACTCTTGAGAGGCTTTTAATAAATTTAGTAAACGATTTTAAAAACCAGTCAAAATCCAGTCAATTTGTTCTCAAACCCTATAATGAAGGGGTTTTGGGGGCTATCACATCATGCCGCCCATTCCCTGAGCAAGTTAAATGCTTCAATATAAAAACAAAAAACGCCTATATTATTGGTGTTTAATCTTTAAAAGCTAAATAAAGGTGAAATAAGATATCCATGTTTATGAACAATATTCAGTCAAAATCCAGTCAATTTAAAATATAAAAGACCTCTTCGCTGCCAGTCACAAGGACTCCAACTAACGTAGTTAGATTAACCCTGATAACCATTGATATAAAGCCATTAATCGAAGTAACTTTAGGATAGAATCGAATAAGAAAAGATACTAGTTGACTAATTCAGTGGATATAAGCACCCCCCTCTATATCAAGCTCAGGTAAAGATTGCATCACCAGTTGGGACTAGGAGGATAATATTCTCACCACCATGACAGTAGAAGTCCTTACACAAGGCCATACAGCCCTTTATATCACGGCAAATGACTTTATAGCTGAATGCCAAAACAAGGATTAATCCAGTGGATTATAAAGACAAACAAAAGCGCAAGTGAGGCTCAGCCATTACCTCAATTGCGCTTTTGTTTGTCTCATCTTTTTTATAATCTGGTTAAGCACTTCCGAGAACACGAGCCCAAATGCAATAGCACCAGATATCATAAAAGCTTTCGCTGCAATGGAGATAGCGACGCTGTAGTCATTTTGCACAAAGCTTCGCATGGCGTCATACGCGAGACTTCCTGGTACGAGAGGAATAATCCCTGGTACGCTAAATATAATCATAGGCGTTTTGTATATCCTTGCCAGCATCTGGCTGACCATGGCAATAACAAAGGAGGCGATGAGTGTAGCTGGGACACTGTCGACTTCTTCCCATACTAGGGATATGTAAATGATCCAACCAATCATACCGACGAGACCACATTTGATGAGCGTATTTCTTGGCGCCTGAAAGATGATTCCAAAGGCAGCTGATGCAAAAAAGCTTGCTATGGCATGTTCAATCAACATAGTCATTCCTCACGATCTTTAAAATAGTGCAAACATAACAGCAATACCTGCCCCAATTGCAAAAGCCGTTAAAAAGGCCTCCGCCCCCTTGGCGAGTCCTGAGATAAGATGACCTGCCATCAAATCCCTTACAGCGTTGGTGATGAGCAGGCCAGGGACCAACGGCATGACAGAACCAACAACTACCTTATCAACTTCCTTCCCAATACCTAATGAAAAAAGGGAAAAGGCTGTAAATCCAATCAACAACGAAGCAATGAATTCAGCAACAAATTTAATTTCAAATAATCGAATAAAGTTCATTAATGCAATAAATCCTAGCCCTCCTGCTATGCAGGCTGGTAGGAAATCGTACCAACTCCCCTGAAACATGAGACTAAAGAAACCACTCGCTAACGTGGCAGCGATGATTTGCATGCGCATGGAATAATCTGTAGGACTGGTTTCAATTTTTCTAAGCTCTTTATACGCTACGTGAGTAGACATGTCTCCACTTGTAATGTTTCTAGAGACATTATTCGCGAGATTTACTTTTTCGAGATTTGTCTCTCGTGCTGAAACTCTTACTAATTTTGCAGGGGCACCAGGGCTAATCGTAAACACAATCCCAGTAGGTGTTACATAACTTTGTGCTTCATCCCGTCCAAAAGATTGGGCAATCCGCGTCATCGTATCTTCCACACGATAGGTTTCCGCTCCATTTTGTTGCATTATCTTCCCCATTAATAAACATAACTCAATTAAGTCCTCTGTACGCTCCACTCGGTCACCTCAATTCGTATTACAGTATGTTTAGTGTATCTATTCATATACTAAAAGCTTAAAGCCCTTTTTAAAATTTCCACAATCTCGAAACTTCTCCACTTTCTTTTGCACGACTGGCCGGATCTTAGCTCCATATTTGTTCTTAAAGGCTTCCCAATGTTGATGTTCATCCAAGAAAATTCATCGTAAAATATTCGTCTCCATACAAGTACAATACCACATCATCAAGGGCTGTAGTATTGTCAAAAGTTATACATTCTTTACTTTGAACAAAAACTAATAAAAGAACTATCAGGAAAAGAGGTGTGAATTAGTCCCTTTCCACACCTAGGTTTCTTGAATGTATAAACCATTCGGCTATGGGGACTTTAGATATTAATAATATCTGCTATTTTTTCTGTTGCGTTCAGAACAGTGGCAGG
>NZ_JRNX01000539.1 GCF_000786645.1 Halobacillus sp. BBL2006 | reverse complement strand
TTTTAGGGTGTGCTCGGCATGGGTATAGACTTTAGGGTTCAAGTCCTGAACGGCGAAGGTCGTTGTAGCCGTTAGCCAAAGGCAAGGGTGTCCAGGGCGACCTGGAATCTGAAGGAAGCCGGAGGCAAACTTCCGCCCCGAGGAACACGAATCTCATAGAAGGCTGTTTATCTGGGATGAGCCTGCCTAACAAGGTGAAGTCCCGACGACCAAAGAGATAGGCAGTAAATGAGGCGGGGATGGAAGGGAAGTTTATGTCCTTACCCGGGGAGGTCTGCCGGATAAGCGAAGTACTCTTCGTAACCTTCCCAGCGATGGGGAGCTGAACCGGCAGAAGTCAGCCGAGGTCATAGTACTTCTTCTACTCTAGGGAAGACAGGAAGGACCGAATCTTTAAGACAGAGCGAGACCCTTCGGGGAGCCTACTCCAGTGAAGACACAGACAACTCCCAAAGGGAGCCTACTCAAAGGAGGAAGTGGTGAAGTCCACGGGGGACTTTGAGAGGGTGGAACAGGAGAGGAAGAGAACGAAGCTCATCGCTCGCGTAAGGAGAGAAATATCTTGATGAATCATATTCTATCACGGGAAAACCTTATATTGGCGCTTAAGCGTGTGGAACGCAATAAAGGAAGTCACGGTGTGGATGGCATGACCGTAAAATCCCTACGAAGCCATGTGTCCGAACACTGGGAATCCTTGCGCGCCCAACTTGAGGCGGGGACCTACGAGCCGTCTCCGGTACGTCGTGTCGAAATCCCGAAACCCGATGGAGGAGTATGGCTCCTCGGTATCCCTACCGTGGTGGACCGATTCATTCAACAGGCGATTGCGCAAGTATTATCACAAGTTTACGACCCTATCTTTTCCGAATACAGCTACGGTTTCCGTCCTGAACGGAACGGACATCAAGCAGTACGCCAAGCGAAGGCGTATATTCAAGAGGGGAAACGATGGGTGGTAGACATGGACTTGGAGAAATTCTTCGATAAGGTTAATCATGATAAATTGATGGGCCTTCTGGCGAAAAGGATACAGGACCAAGCTCTCCTCCGTATCATCAAACGATTCTTGAAATCAGGCATTATGGTGGAAGGGGTTTGTGTATCTTCTACCCAAGGGACTCCACGAGGAGGTCCCTTAAGTCCTTTACTCGTCAATATCATCTTGAATGAACTGGATCAGGAGCTAGAAAGAAGGGGACAATCCTCCGTTCGATACGCAGATGATTTTCACATTTATGTATCATCGAAGAAAGCTGGTTCCAGAGTGATGGATTCCATTACGGAATGGGTGGAAAGGAAATTACACCTTAAAGTTAATCGGAAGAAATCAGCCGTGGACCGTCCCTGGCGCAGAAAGTTCTTAGGATTCAGCTTCACTTCGAATCGGGCGCCTAAAGTGCGTATCCATCAGAAAAGCATCCAACGCATGAAAGATAAGGTACGCTCCTTAACTTCCAGGAAGAAAGCTTGGAGTATGGAGTTCCGCCTTTATAAGTTAAATCAATTCTTGGTGGGATGGTGTGGCTATTTCGCTTTAGCTGATACTCCATCCACGTTCAAACACCTTGATGAATGGGTGCGGAGACGACTTAGGATGTGTTTATGGAAAGAATGGAAACAGCCCAAAACACGTAAAAGAAAACTGATTCGGCTAGGTGCAGACAAGTGGAAAGCCCATGAATGGGCGAACTCGCGGAAAGCATACTGGAGAATTTCAGGTAGTCCAATACTACAAAGAACCCTAAACAACTCCTTTTGGAGTCGTTTAGGGCTGCGTGATCTCTTCACGAGATATAAATTCTTATGTCAATCTTAGAGAAACCGCCGTATACGGACCCGTACGTACGGTGGTGTGAGAGGACGGAGGTTAGTCACCTCCTCCTACTCGACTAGGAAGGATTAGGAACAGGCATGTCAGCACAAATCCTATCCTGTAAATAACTTTGGAGGGAGCTGTACTCTTTATTACGATTAGTTTCAAGCGCAATTTTATAGAGCTGCTCCAGCATGTAATAGCAATCATTTTCATAAAGCTGGCAATTTTTGAATCCTAAAATAGTCTGGTTGGAAAACTCCCATAACTCTTCGTGATAACGTTCGTCGATTGTTTTGCTTAATAAATGGACCATGCTCAGAATCTCTGTAATAATAGCGGAATTCTGATTAGAGAATTCCCGAATATAAGCAAATCCTTTATGCAAATAGTACCGGAAGTCTTTTTGCATAAGGATCAACCGCAACTCACCTTCTTGATCGAACAAGTAAGGAGAGAAATCCGATTTCGTGACAATGTTTTTGATTAAATCTGTAATTTGGTGAAGCGTATTGGTGACAGTCAAGGGGTCATTATGGCCTAAAGCTTTGATAGCTACCTCTGATAACTTGCTCAATCCGTATTCCAAATCCTGGATTTCTGTTTGCTTTAAACCAATCTCCAATGATTTCAAGTAACGATCAGGATTCACAGACTCTTGACTGCTCCAGTAGGAAAAGATGGGAGATCCATCCAGCACGAATTCCCCAATACGAACTTCAAACTGCAAGAGTAAATGGTCCTCCTGGGCTTTTTTGATTAGTTTAGCAAAGTCAGCGACTTGCAAATAGCCGGACTGCTTTGCATATATGGTCTTACCTGGCTTGTTAGGAAGCTTCTGGTCATCTACCTGTGCTTGACTGTGAAAAGGCTGTAATTCCTTTTCTAAAGATGAGTGGATCGATTTTGATTTTATATTCAAGTTATAACTGATGTTATGAACCTGCATCCACGTCGTAGTATGGTTAATGAAATAAATGAATGTTATTGCTGCAAGAATTGCTGTCAAAATAGAAAGGATGGGTGTTGCCACAATGTACTCTTCTTCTCCGTGGGTGACATATAAGAAGTTCAGTAGTACATAAATAAAACAACCATTGAATATCCCAACTACATGCTGGGTTGCTCGGTCACTGACAAAATTGACGAGCATTTTGGAAGAGAACTGTCCGCTGAACGTCGTTAAGGCTACTAACAGGGAGTTGATTGTAAAAGCACTTAGTGTCAGGACACCACCAACAAGGGCGCTCAGTAATACTTGCAGCGTCGTACCGCTGAAGCCGAAACCAACTGGCAAGTAAAGACTTATATCAATTACGTAATCTAAATAATAGGTGAAAAACGAGAGGCAAATGGAGCCTACGATATACCAGAAGGGCATAAACCATAGGGTTGACTTCAATTCATTTTTGCGTTGTCTTCTGGACATTTTCATATATTTTTTCAAGTAATAGAGAATACTCATCAGTGTCACCAGGCTTTCATGTAAAATTCTTCTTCTTTACTTCCCCGATCACTTCCATCTGTAACCTTGAAATGAATGGAAGACTGAAAAAATGATTAATAATATCCAGGAGAAAGAACATTATTACGCATCGAAGGTCGTGATTTGCTTATAGCTGGGAATGCTGTGAAAATTGTGAAATAATAATGTTGGACTAAATAGTTTTGGAGGGTTGCGATTTGACTACGCATCAAAAACAATTAGAAAAGTATGCAGATTTAGCACTTCAAAAAGGCGTAAATTTACAAAGAGGTCAGGGGTTAATCATTAATGCCCCAATCGAAGCGGCGGACCTTGTTCGAATCATTTCTGCGAAAGCTTACGGGAAGGGCGCGAAAAATGTTCATGTAGAGTGGGGAGACGAGGTGCTCAGCTACTTGAAAATGAAAAATGCCCCTATGGAAGTTCTTGAAAGCTTTCCAAAATGGAAGGCGGAGGGTCTTGAAGAAATGGTAGCTGATGGCTACGGCCTTCTTTCCGTTTACGGACCGAACCCTGATTTACTAAAGGATGTAGACTCCCAACGTGTAGCGAAAGCAAATAAAGCAAGTGCTGAAGCATTAACAAGCTATCGTGATTACATCATGAACGATAAAACCACGTGGAGTATCATCGCTTATCCTCAAAAGGCCTGGGCAGAAAAAGTATTTCCAGAATTATCATCAGAACAGGCTCAGAACCAGTTATGGGAGCAAATCTTCTACATCACCCGAATTGATCAAGAAGATCCGCTTAAGGCGTGGGAAGAGCACAATGAAAAGCTTCGGCAGGCACGGGAGTACTTAAATCAGAAACAGTATAAGAAACTTCACTACAAAGCACCGGGGACAGAGCTGTCGATTGAGTTAGTAGAGGACCACATCTGGCATGGCGGTTCTACAAAATCAGTTGATGATGTAGAGTTCAACCCGAATATGCCAACAGAAGAAGTGTTCACAATGCCGCATAAATATGGTATCCAAGGAAAAGTTACGAGTACCAAGCCTCTGAACTATGGCGGAAATTTGATTGAAAACTTCACGTTGACATTTGAAGATGGAAAAGTCGTCGACTATTCAGCTGAGTCTGGTGAAGATACGCTGAAACACTTGCTCGAGACGGACGATGGGGCAAAGCGATTAGGAGAAGTAGCGCTAGTTCCGAATGAATCTCCTATCTCGCAGTCAGGACATATCTTCTTCAATACACTATATGACGAAAATGCTTCCTGCCATTTAGCGCTTGGCAAAGCGTATCCAACGAATATCAAAGATGGCTCTTCCTTCAGTAAAGTACAAATGGATGAGCATGGTGTGAACGATAGTCTTGTCCATGAAGATTTCATGATGGGATCTGATCAGTTAGATATTGATGGCGAAACAAAAGACGGTCAATTTGAACCGATTTTCCGCAAAGGCTCTTGGGCGATCGAATTTGAATAAGTCTTGATCAAAACTCTTTTATGCTCAGCATAAAAGAGTTTTTTGATGATAGTACATAGATGTAACTAAGTCTGTCAGTATTTTTGTTGTCTTTAAATGGCTTGCTTCTTTACTTAACCAATTACAAAACAAAAACACTGGGTGACAAATTCGTTACAGTTTGTTTAAGAAGCGATAAAACAGGTATAAAGAGTGTATATTTGTGTTAAATAAGAAGTAAGAAGTAAATGTGCATGACGTATGTAGTCATTGATTGAATAAAGATAAAGGGTGAAAAGAAATGAAGCGTGATGCTTTCTTTGATAACGCCAAACTGATGCTGATCTTCCTAGTGGTTTTCGGCCATTTGATTCAACCGTTTACGGACGGTTCGAGACCGATGTACACCCTCTATACATGGATTTATACTTTTCATATGCCTGCATTTATTTTTCTGGCGGGCTTTTTTGCGAAAGGGTCAGGCCACAAAGATTATATTCTAAACTTAGCTAAAAAATTGATTCTGCCTTACTTGATCTTTCAACTCGTTTATACCGGCTACTTTTTCTTTATTGGAAAAGATGGTTGGTTGAGCGGACCGTTTTATCCTCACTGGTCCCTATGGTTTTTATTCAGCTTGTTCTGCTGGCATATATTGTTGTATTGGTTCAAAAAGATTCCTCCGATTATTGGTCTTGCGATTGCGATTGAAGTCGGAATCGTCGTTGGTTATGTGAGTGATATTGGCCATAGTTTCAGTCTATCGCGGACATTTGTGTTCTTTCCGTTCTTTTTAGCAGGATATTGGTTAACAAAAGAACAGGTTCAAAAGTGGAGAACACGACGCGTCAAAGAAGTCAGCCTGGTATTTATGGGGATAATCGCAGGTTTAATTGCTGCTTTCCCTGAATTCAGCTCCGGCTGGTTGTTAGGCTCTAAATCATATGAAGTGTTGGGAAGTCCTGAAATGGGAGGACTGTTCCGCCTGGGTGTTTATGTCCTTGCGGCAGTCATGACCGTAAGTGTTCTGTCCTGGGTACCGAGCAAAGAGTTTAAGCTTACTTATCTAGGAGGCAGAACCTTATATGTCTATCTCCTGCACGGATTTTTCATCCAATTTTTCCGTCAGGCCGGCTGGTTTAAGGTCGACACAATATTAGATGTTGTCGGGTTAGCTATCGTAGCGGCTGCGATTGTGTACTTGTTGTCCAGTAGCGCGATCCAAACATTGACTCAACCCGTCATAGAAGGCCGGGCTCAATTAATGAAGAAGTGGTGGCATCGACTAACAGGGAAAAACTCTACCTTACAGTCTTAAAAAAAGCGTGAACCATTCTGGTTCACGCTTTTATTTTTTTACTCTAATTTTCTTGATTTGTAAAAGGCCTGGCGAGGTGATATGCGAAGGGGCTTTCGAACATTACAAAGGAAAAACCCTCAGTAAAAAGTTGACAGAGACTTTTATTAGGAAGGGTTCTAACCTTGATAGAAAGAAATACTTATTTTTAAAGGGGGAGATTAGATGAATGTGAAGTCTATGATGGAGTGCACTTTTCAAGAAGCAATGACAGCTTGGAACGAAGGCTTTCAGGATTACACCGTTCACCTCACTATGAATATTGAAGCGTTGGTAAGAATGATGAGCACGAAACACTTGTCCCCAGAATATTCATTTTTAGCTTTTGATGGCGAAGACCCCGTTGGAATTATCCTTAATAGTATCCAATCTGATAATAAATTGAAGACCGCTTACAATGGGGGAACTGCCGTCCACCCTGATTACAGGAGGGTTGGTACAGGTCAAAAGTTAGTCGAAGCTTCTCTGGAGAAATATGAACAAGAAGGGGTGCAATCAGCTACACTAGAAGCAATTTCAACGAACGAGGCCGCCATAAAGCTATATGAAAGGAATGGGTACATAATTCAGGACCATCTGGATACGATTGAGTTGAATAGAGATTCTTTCAAGCAGGAGCATGACATTTCAATGAAACTCATCACCTTGAAGGAATGGGAAAAAATGTCCTTTCCCTCTAATCTTATGCCGTGGCAGAACAGGATTTCATTAATTGATCACAGGGAGATCTATCAATTTTATCTTGGGAGGCAATCAGTAGGCTATGCACTATTATCCCAAAGTAAGAATCAGTTGACCCTGTTTCACTTACAGGCAAGGGCTGAGGAAAAAGGAATATATGAACGGATGTTAAGAGCTTTAAACCAACACTTCAAACAATGCAAGGTAGTAGCTTTTAACACCCCACAGTCTTATGAAGTAAACGAAGTTTTTCATAAGCATGCTTCTCAAAAACTGATTGAACAAGTATGGATGGAAAGATCCTGATAAAATAAAAGGTCATAGCTAATAATAGGAGGGAGATAGGATAGGAGTGTGATTGGGTATGACCAAAAAAATACTTATGGTTGTCACAAATACTGAGAAACTGGAAGATCACGATACAGGTTTATGGCTCTCAGAATTTGTGGAGCCGGCAACAGAATTCAAGGAAGCTGGATTTGAAGTTGTGGCTGCAAGCATGAATGGCGGCCGAATTCCTATTGATCCAAACAGCTATAGTAATGAATTGCCAAGAGTATGGGATGGTGTCATGGAACCCATACATGATACGCCGCGATTGTCAGAGATCAATCCGGCAGACTTTGATGGGATATTTTTGTGTGGAGGACACGGCACGATGGTGGACTTTCCTGAAAATGACACCTTAGAGGAGATTTTAAAGCACTTCATTTCGGAAGACAAATTGATCAGTTCAGTCTGTCATGGGCCTTCCGGTTTTGTAGGAGTGAAGGATCATAATGATCAACCATTTGTGAAAGGGAGAAAAATGACTGGCTTTACAAATGAAGAAGAAAAACAAACGGGGCTTGAGAAAGTCGTACCGTTTTCCTTAGAAGATCGTCTTCGCGAAGAGGGAGCTGTTTTTGAGACAGGAGAAACCTTCAAAGATCATGTCATTGTCGACCGAAATTTCGTTACTGGTCAGAATCCTCAGTCCAGTTTAAGTACAGCACAAGCGGTCATCAAGCAATTTAAAACCGCTAAGCCTAGTTGGTAAGGCTTAGCGGTTTTTTTCTTATTCCATTAAAGCTCCCTATTCTGTAAGACTCAGTTTCGAGACTTTTTCCTATTTCCGTTGCCTTG
>NZ_JRNX01000056.1 GCF_000786645.1 Halobacillus sp. BBL2006 | reverse complement strand
TTAACACCTTCTACAATGGAAGCAAACTTCTGCTTCTGTTGAACAGGTTCTAACCCAAGTTCCTTAGCGACAGCATTCGCTACGTCAATATCAAAGCCTGTCATCTCACCACTAGCATTCGTCATACTGAATGGGCGAAATTCTCCAGAAGCCGCAAAAGTGAATTTTCCATCTTCTACTAGTTTATAATCAGAGCTGGATTCATCAGAACCTTCTGAAGTACTTTCACTATCATTTGTATCACCCGAAGTGCTTTCCCCTTCATCACTGCTGCCGCATGCGGCAAGCGTGAACATCATTAGAAGACTAAGAGTGATCATAAAAAACCATTTTTTCATAAAGTCCAAATCCTCCCCTTCATCGATTTGTTACATCCCTGTAATAAATGTCACACTCTTAATTATATCGATTGTTCAAAGTTTTCCCAAAATTTAAAATGGATTGTATTTGTCTAAAAAATCGAAAAAGATTAGGTTTGTCCTAAAAATGTATAGAAATCCTTATAAATGCACCTATATCCTTCAAAATAATTCAAATATGTATAAAAATTCAGCGAAATCTATGATTATTACAAATTAAAAAACCACTTCTTACGTAAAGAAGTGGTTTCTAATTATAGATTCAAGTGGGATAGCATGGTTCTCCATGCTACATCTTTTCCTTCTCCCGTTTCCGAAGAAAAAGGAATAAGCGCGTCTTCTTCTTCCATTTCAAGAACTTCCCGAATCAGATTCAATTGTTTTTTTCGCTGACCTTTTTTAATTTTATCAAGCTTCGTAGCTATGACCATCACAGGCAAACCGAAGTGCTTTAAATAATCATACATGATCTGATCATCTTCCGTCGGCTTATGACGAACATCGATGACAAGAGCAGTCGCACGCAACTGCTCTCGTTCAGCGAAGTATTCTTCCATCATTTTGCCCCATTTTTCACGTTCCTTTTTAGAAACCTTGGCATAACCATACCCTGGAACGTCTACAAAATGAAATTTGTCATTAATAATATAGAAATTCAACGTTTGTGTTTTCCCTGGCTTTGAGGACGTACGAGCAAGGTTCTTACGTTGAATCATTTTGTTGATGAACGAAGATTTTCCTACGTTCGATCTCCCAGCCAAGGCAATCTCTGGGATCGGTGCTTTCGGATACTGTTTTTTACTTGCTGCACTGATGACGATGTCAGCTGTATTAACCTTCATGTTTTTCCTCCACTAGTGCATGTTTCAAGACTTCATCTAAGTGTTTGACTGGAACAAAGGTCAACCCTTTGCGGACACTGTCAGGAATATCTTCTAAATCCTTCTCATTATCTGCCGGAATGATGATTTTAGATAATCCAGCTCTGTGTGCACTTAATGACTTCTCTTTCAATCCACCAATCGGCAGGACACGGCCTCGTAAGGTGATTTCACCAGTCATCCCGACTTCTTTCCTGACAGGACGTCCCGTCAATGCAGAAACGAGAGCCGTTGCCATTGTAATTCCCGCTGATGGACCATCCTTTGGTGTAGCCCCTTCAGGTACGTGGATGTGAATATCATTTTTCTCTACAAAATCAGCGTCGATGTTTAATTCTTGTGCTCTTGATCTGATATAACTGAAAGCGGCTTGAGCCGACTCTTTCATAACGTCACCCAGTTTACCAGTCAGCGTCAAGTGTCCCTTTCCTGGATAGATGGACACCTCGATGGATAACGTATCTCCACCAGCTGTTGTATAAGCAAGGCCTGTAGCTGCGCCGATTTGGTCTTCTAATTCTGCTTGACCATAACGGAATTTCGGACGTCCTAACAATTCTTCTAATTGTTTTTCAGTCACAACGACGCGCTGTTTATCACCAGCTACGATAATTTTGGCAGCTTTACGACAAAGACTGGCAAGTTCACGTTCCAATCCACGGACTCCGGCTTCCCTCGTGTACCTGCGAATCAGCTTGAGCAATGCTTCTTCACGAATTTGGATTTGTCCTTTTTTCAACCCATTCGCGTTCACTTGCTTCTGTAGCAAGTGCTCTTTTGCAATGTGCAATTTTTCCACTTCCGTGTAACCTGCAATCGTGATCACTTCCATACGATCCCTTAAAGGACCTGGTATAGACGCCATATTATTCGCAGTGGCTACGAACATCACTTTTGACAAGTCATAATGTTCTTCGATGAAGTGGTCGCTGAACGTACCATTTTGTTCTGGATCCAATACCTCAAGCATGGCAGATGAAGGATCGCCCCTGAAATCACTTGCCATTTTATCAATTTCGTCTAATAAAAAGACTGGATTAACAGTTTCCGCACGTTTCATCCCTTGAATGATCCGCCCTGGCATGGCACCGATATACGTTCGTCTGTGACCACGAATCTCGGCTTCATCACGGACGCCCCCCAGTGAAATGCGAACGAATTTACGATTGATTGCTCGAGCGATTGATTTGGCAAGGGAAGTTTTCCCTACCCCTGGCGGACCAACCAAACAAAGGATTGGCCCCTTGATTGTTTGCGTCAGCTTTTGGACAGCCAAATACTCCAACACTCGTTCTTTCACTTTTTCTAAGCCATAATGGTCTTCATCAAGAATCGTTTCTGCATGCTTAACATCCAGATTATCTTCTGTCTCGCTCGCCCATGGAAGGGAAACCAGCCACTCAAGATAATTACGGATGACTGAACTTTCCGCCGAGCTTTGAGGGACTTTCTCATATCGCCCCAGTTCTTTCAACGCGACCTTCTCTACACGCTCAGGCATCTCAGACTGCTCGATTTTCTCTTTCAGTTGAGCGACTTCCCCGGATTTGCCGTCTTTGTCCCCAAGCTCATTTTGGATAGCTTTCATTTGTTCACGCAGGTAATATTCTTTCTGCGTCTTCTCCATAGACTTCTTCACACGCTGTCCAATTTTCTGTTCGATCTGAAGAACCTCTCGCTCGTTTCCGATCAGTTCAATCAATTTTTGTAGACGCTTTTTCACATTTTCCGTCTCAAGGATTTTCTGTTTGTCTTTCAATTTTACTGGCAAATGAGAGGTGACCATATCAGCCAAATGACTTGGATCATCGATATCTGAGACTGTATTATACGTCTCCTGGCTGACTTTTTTAGACACTTTGACATACTGCTCGAATTGACTCATCAATGTCCGCATGAGTGCTTCTTCTTCGTTCTTATCCTCATGCTCATCTTCAAGCTTGTGAATGTCCGCCTGGTAAAACTCCTCACCTTCGTTCAATTCATTAATCATTGCACGATAAAGCCCTTCCACCAGTACGCGGTTCGTACCGTTCGGAAGCTTGACCATCTGTTTCACGCGCGCCACCGTACCGACGGTGTACATATCATCGGTGGAAGGATCATCAATATTCACTTCTTTTTGTGATACTAGAAAGATTTCGTTATCGTCCATCATGGCTTGCTCAAGAGCATTGACGGATTTTTCTCGACCAACATCAAGGTGCAGAACCATCGATGGGTACACTAACAATCCTCTCAGAGGAAGGAGTGGGATTTGAGTTCTTTGTTTATCTGTCATTGCATGCACCTCCGTATAATGCAAATACGTATTCTAATCATATATAAATCCTATTGGAAAGTAAACGAAAGAAAACTGTAGTATTTCAACGTTGAAACCCCTTCACACGACAGCGTCAAGGGGCCCTATTACAAATGATATCCATATTATGAGCATGAACCGAGACTTTCATCCTCAATTTTAAAACAGGAAGAGGCCGGGGACTATTCACCTTTATGTACCTATTCCCTTAGTTATAAAGCCTTACTCCATTAGAATATTGAAGCCGCGCTACAGTTGGATGCAGCGCGGCTTAGTAATAATCATGAAGTACCCTAAAGCTGATTAAGCACTCTCTTTAGGAGATTCTTTATTCTCATCTTCAACCGTTCCATCTGTCAAAATAAGCTTAGGACGACCGTTTTCCGCAATCACCGTATCCTTCGTAATGATACATTTTTCAATGTCATCACGGGATGGAAGTTCATACATGACGTCTAACATGATGCCTTCAATGATAGAACGGAGACCACGAGCTCCCGTTTTACGTTCAATCGCCAGACGCGCGATTTCGCGAAGAGCTTCCTCTTCGATTTCAAGCTCGACATGATCGATTTGGAAGAGTTTTTGATACTGCTTCACAAGCGCATTCTTAGGTTTTGTCAGAATTTCAACGAGTGCATCTTCATCCAATTGCTCCAAGCTTCCGATTACTGGCAGACGGCCGATGAATTCCGGAATTAAACCGTAACTCAGCAAGTCCTCTGGTAGTACTTTGGTAAGCAATTCTTTCTTCTCGGATTCACTTGAGCTCTGCTCTGAACCGAAACCAATAACCTTCTTACCTAGACGGCGTTTAATGATTTGATCAATTCCGTCGAACGCCCCACCCACAATGAACAACACATTCGTTGTATCAATCTGGATGAATTCTTGATGAGGATGCTTACGTCCACCTTGTGGAGGTACACTCGCTTGCGTGCCTTCAAGAATTTTCAGCAACGCTTGCTGTACACCTTCCCCTGACACATCACGTGTGATGGAAGGGTTTTCTGATTTACGGGCAACTTTATCGATTTCATCAATATAGATGATTCCTTTTTCAGCTTTCTCCACATCATAATCAGCGGCCTGAATCAGTTTTAGAAGAATGTTTTCTACGTCTTCCCCTACATAACCGGCTTCTGTCAATGAAGTGGCATCAGCAATTGCGAATGGAACATTCAAAATACGTGCTAATGTTTGGGCAAGTAATGTTTTACCACTCCCTGTAGGTCCCAGCATAAGAATGTTACTTTTCGATAGTTCAACATCATCGTTTTTCACACCTGCGTTGATCCGCTTGTAGTGGTTATAAACAGCCACAGACAAGTTTTTCTTCGCCTGGTCTTGGCCGATGACATAATCGTTAAGAATTTCACGGATTTCCTGAGGTTTTGGAACCTCTTTGAATTCCACTTCTTCTTCATTACCAAGCTCTTCTTCCACAATTTCAGTACATAATTCAATACATTCATCACAAATATATACGCCAGGCCCTGCGACAAGCTTACGAACTTGATCCTGACTTTTACCGCAGAAAGAACATTTCAGTTGTCCTTTTTCATCGTTAAATTTAAACATACGTTTCACCCCTTAATAAAATGACGCAATAGTTGCGACTGAAGTTTTAAGATACGACTTAAACGATTCAGTTCTTTTGCTCATCATACCAAATAAACTCCAAACAAAAAAGCAATACCTATTAGAGGTGTGCGAGACTCTATTGCACCACCCTCATTATGTAGATATGTGAATGATAAGTCAAACAAAAGAAAGCTCTATTATTTATATGTAAAACAATGGTTGTATCATTCATGGTGTCCATGAACGATTGAGGTTATACAGGACAATTTAAGAAAATATATGAGAAGACAAGGCATGATTGTCACACCTTGTCTTCTTCATTTGTTATTCAGATTTGCTGTTTGCAACTAGAACGTCGATCGCTTTACGAACTTTAAGATCTTCTTTGATCATGTCCGTGTTGCCACCAAGCATTTGCGTCAATTGTGCAACATCTGTCTGGTACATGGAAGCCATGTTTTCAAGCTCAGCGTTTACATCTTCGTCAGAAACTTCAACGTTTTCTGCTTCAGAGATCGCTTCTAGAGTCAAGTTTGTTTTCACGCGCTTCTCAGCATCTTCTTTCATTTGCTCGCGAAGGGCATCTTCATCTTGACCCGTGAACTGGAAGTACATGTCTTTCGTCATGCCTTGCATTTGAAGACGCTGTTCGAATTCTTGAACCATACGATCAAGTTCAGTTTGAGTCATCGCTTCAGGAATTTCAACCTCTGCGTTTTCAGATGCTTGTTTTACAAGTGAATCACGCTTGTGGTTGTCGGCTTCTGTCTTTTTCTGCTCTTCAAGACGCTCACGAGTTTTCTTCGTTAGTTCGTCAAGAGATTCGACATCTTCATCGACATCTTTCGCAAATTCGTCGTCAAGCTCTGGAAGTTCTTTCCCTTTAATTTCGTGGATCTTAACTTTAAATGTAGCTTCTTTACCAGCAAGATCTTCCGCATGATATTCTTCTGGGAAAGTAACAGTAACGTCTGTTTCTTCTCCGGCTTTTTTACCAACGAGCTGCTCTTCGAAGCCAGGAATGAATGAACCAGAACCTACTTCTAGAGAGTAGTTATCCGCTTGTCCACCTTCAAATGCTTCTCCGTCAACGAATCCTTCGAAGTCCATAACGACTGTATCGCCGTCCTCAACTTCGCCTTCTTCTTTAACGACAAGCTCAGCTTGTTTTTCTTGCATTTGTTTCAGTTCATTTTGAACGTCTTCATCAGTAACTTCTGTGCTAAGTTCTTCTACTTCAAGGCCTTTGTACTCGCCAAGTTTCACTTCTGGTTTCACTGTAACTTCAGCAGTGAATACGAGGTCTTTGCCTTTTTCGATTTCTTTAACATCTACTTCTGGACGATCAACTGGCTCGATGCCTGTTTCTTCTACAGCTTCTGTGTAAGCTTGTGGAAGAATGATGTCAAGCGCATCCTGGTATAGAGACTCTACACCGAAACGGCTTTCGAACAATTTACGAGGTACTTTACCTTTACGGAATCCTGGTACTTGTACCTGTTTAACAACTTTTTTAAAGGCTTGGTCAAGTGCTTTGTCGAACTCACTTGCAGGTACTTCTACTGTTAAAGTACCCTGATTGCCTTCTTGCTTTTCCCATTTTGCTGACATAGAAAATTCCCTCCAACATCTATTCTTTCAATTTCGTCAATGACGATTGTTCGTTGATTCTATGACTCTTTATACATACGAATCTAATTTGCAACCACTATATTATAACATAAACATACGGGCTTTCAAGAATTGTCCTCAAGTGTTCAGTAATTTCACGATGATTCGCCAACAATCAACAAATAGTGCTGTTCACAAAGCTCAATTTCTTCCTTATATTGTTGCACTTGTTCGTATTCCTCATCTGATCGATAAGGAAGCTGCAAATACTGATGCCCCAGTTGCTTCAATGCTTCAACAATGACTGGAACTTCATGTTCATCAGGAAAAACAGGGTAGCGAACATAGCAGTAGTGGGAGAGGAATTGATTGATCATGTCATACATACTAGGATTGCTCTGCTCAATACTGCTAAGTCTCATTTGAATCTGTTTCAGAATGTAGTCTGACTGCAATTGATTCAACTCAAATGGATTGACCTCAATTTCCTGTCCGAACTTTTGTATAGTAAGCGTCTGGTCTACTTGACTATCTCTGAACCATTCAATGATTGCCGTTTTAATAATCGGGTGAGTCACTTTATTCTGCAGCACACTTACAAATGTATCGATATAAGACTGGGCCGGCTGTTTTTTCAACTTTTGAATAAGCCCCCATTGCTCGCGGACATCTTCTTTCTCTAGAGCTTCTAGAAAATCACTATGTAATTGCTCACCTTTTTCTTTCTGATCGTCCTCCAATAACTTTCTGCTCACTTCATACATCTGCCAAAGCTGCGTTCGGCTCTGATGGGGGATATTTTCCTCTTCGAATACCTCATCAAGTAAATCTACGATATCCTGATAGCGATTGGATTGAAACAGAATGGTTATGTATATATGTAAGTAATGGTAGTACTGATCCATATTTTCTTTCATCTGTTTTTGACACAGTTCTTCAGCATCGTCAAAATTCCCCAACTCTATCCAACTCATCAAAATCCCTGTGACCACATCATCCGACGCCACACCATAATCTAATAAAGGCTGCAAAGCTTCCAAAGCATCTCTGTATCTCTTTTCTTTCAATGCTTGAAGACCGACGTTCTCCAATGTCGATTTCCATTTGGGGAACATCACAATATTCCCTTCATTTTTATCCATAAGCCACCCTTCCCTATACCTATAAATTCGCTTCTTCCCTATTCTTTCCTTTATCCATTAAAAACAAACACGTTCCTTATCTCTAATCAAGCCTAATCACTAATTGAGTTTATTAGGTAATCATAAAGCAGTTGCACTTGAAAAACAATGGATTCATTTAAATGTTCATCAGTCAAGAAATAGAATTATCTCTTAACGTTCGACAGCATGCGATTTCTCACTATTTTGTTTTTCAAAAAAAACTCATGATCTCTCTTTAAAACAGGAGGTTCGACTCATGTGGAAAAAATTTTTTTTGTTAGAATAAGTAAATGTGATTTAAATTTTAAATAAGAAAATAATGTAAGGGGTTGTGAGGGTTGTCACTGCTTGATGATCAAACATTGCTTGAGACTTATCTTGAGTCAATCAAATTGCAATTAGATGATGATTTTGTTCACTTAGTATCCCAGGAAATCGACAAAAGGGAAATAAAAATTCCTGTACAATAATTGCTTTCATACATGACTAAACACCGTGACGTTGCTGACTAGAATACAGTAACGTTTTTTAGATAAAGCATTGAAAAGGCAGACACTCCCAAGTGGGAATGTCTGCCTTTTTTAATGGAGACTCTGTTATCGGAATTACTCCCTTACTGAACCTGAATGGAAAGGGACATTACTGATGGTTCTGGCTCTGGTTTTGACTCTGACCAGACATCTTTGCTAATCCCGGTAAAACATTTTGCAGCTGACCGCCTTGACCTGTCATCATACTGTAGGTCGCTGCTCCAATACCAACGGAGGCTACGATCGGTAACCATTGAATATTTCTATTCTTCATCGGACTTCACTCCCCACATTGTTTGCCGTTGTGGCCTTATTATATTGTGAAAAGAATGCCCTTTCTATCCTTGAGAACTTCTTCCTTGAGCCTACACTTTTTTCCTAATGAAACCTCTGTAAATGAAAAATACCGGCCAAAAGGTCAAGACTAACAGCAATTGATACATGTATATGGATTGTTCTTCCTTTGATACTGGTTCTGGCTCTTTTGTCTTCACGCATAAAGCGAGGCCGATAAGAAAATAAATAAACACAAACATCTCCACCACTCCTCTGTATATATCGTATGAGTGGGGACATGGAATGGTTTTACAAATCACGCTTTGCATCCTTTTTAAGACGAGTTTCTTCATTATTATATAAAATTTTGTCGAACGCTTTTTAGCACCTAAGCATAGTGGCCTCCGATTTTTTTACTTCGCTCGATGGTGACGCCGCCACTTGTATAGCTGCTCGCTCTCAG
>NZ_JRNX01000538.1 GCF_000786645.1 Halobacillus sp. BBL2006 | reverse complement strand
GATAGAATTACGCATGCGTGTAAAGAAGCCGGTTTTCTCCCAAAAGTGATTTCGAAGAGCTCCCAATGGGACTTCATTGGAAAAATGATTACTTCGAATTTAGGGATATCCATCCTTCCGAAAAGTGTAGCAAATCTATTAAAAGAGGTTGTCAAGGCGATCAAGGTCACCCAGCCGACTGTCGAATGGGAGCTTGCCATCATTTGGCCGAAAGAACGCTACCTATCCTATGCTACAAAAGAATGGTTAACGTACATTCAAGAGCGTTTAACCGATCATTCTGCAGAGACCAGCTGAAACGGCTGGTCTCTTTTATGCCCGTGAAGCATGCATGTAAACATTTACATAGATAACGTCTATGCAACACATGATGAATCACTATTTCACTTTTCCGACAAGGGTCCTTACACTGAATGTATCATCCTTTTTGTAGAGACATGTCACTATGAATAAGCGCTTAGCGATGAATACGTACTGAAAGGAAGAGGGAACTATGGAAGCGAAAAGTCCTAAGGATAGTTTAATCATCAATACCGATCAAGTTATGATCAATGATTTGAATAATTACAATACATTGTTTGGCGGTGTCCTTATGAAGAAATTGGACAATAACGCCACGTTATCTGCAAGACGTCACGCTCGAGTGAAGGAATGTGTAACAGCTTCCACCGACTCGATTGATTTCTTGCACCCGATCCATCAGACCGACTCCGTTTGTGTAGAATCATTCGTTTCTTATACAGGAAAAAAATCGATGGAGATTTTCTGCAAAGTCATTGCAGAAGATATGATTACAGGGCATCGCCGTATGGCAGCCACTGCTTTCCTAACATTTGTTGCCCTTGATGAAAATAAAAAAGCAATCAAAGTCCCGGATGTCGTTCCTGAAACAGAAGAAGAGAAATTCCTTTACAGATCAGGTGAAGAACGTGCGAAAACAAGAAGAGTAAGACGCGAGCACAGCCGCGAACTGACAGATATCATCGGTCTCGAAAAACCATGGGAAAAAGGAGAGGAAGAATATGTTGAAAACATTAGCCAGCTTGGGTGAATTGACAGCGGCCAAAGAAGATTTTGAAGAATTGAAGCGAACACACCCGGATGTTTTTGATCAGCTTCTCCACGTCGTGAGTTTGACGCGTCAGCTCCAAATTAAGTATGGCTATATGGGGTCGCTGCTTATGGATGAAGATCTAAAGCCGTATCATCCAGAGTATGTGAAAGAATCCATCCTTTCCCTTTATCAAAAGGAAGTAGGTAAACTCACCGCCCATGAAGATGTCCAAATTGTACAGGATCGGTTGAATAAGCATAAAAAAGTCGGCTACCCTAAACTATTTCTCCTTATTTTAGGGGCGAAGCCAGAAATGCTGAAAGGGTCCACAATCATTAAATAATCCTGGAAAATTAAGAGACTAAACCCCAGTACTGCCAACGGTTATAGCCAAAATGTAAAAATTATATTTCAAGTGAGTTTCATCGATTGACGCATAGAATAATCGCTAATAAAATGTGGTCACGATTTCGAGACAGTGTCTCTATCGTGACCACATTTTTTTATGGAGAAGGGAGGAGTTCGTCATGCTTTATCGCTCCTTGGTTTACGTGGCGGGAATGTTGATCAACTTCTTTGGAGTAGCGTTACTCATCAATGCAACATTAGGAGCCGGTTTCTGGACATCGTTCTTCATCGGAGTTTCGGATCACCTCGGGTACACCGTAGGGTTCTGGTATGGGGCATTTCAGCTGATCATCATCTTCATCAATGCCAAACTGATGAATCAGCTGCCAGAAGTTCGAGCAGTCATTCCTGTATTTTTAGAAAGCCTTATTTTAGACTTTTGGCTGGAGATCGTTTTCGCGAATGTTGATTTATCAACAGCTCCATTTATCCTGCAAGTTTTTGCCTTGTTATCAGGAGTAGCGATTATCGGATTGGGGGTAGCGATTTATATCCTTCCGCAATTTCCGCGTGCACCGGTCGATCAACTGTTTCTGGCCGTCAGTAATCGTTTCAACTTGAGTATTCAAACAGGTCAAACCTTGGTCGCGGTGATCATGACTTCTCTTGCCCTGGCGATTGGAGGCCCTGTTGGACTAGGGACGATTGCACCGATGATTTTCTTAGGTCCTGTTATTCAGCTTTGTTATACAAGAGCTTATCCCCTTTATTACAGATTCCACCCGCAAGGAGAAAAAGTCTATCAGGAAAGCTATTTGTAAAAGTTCTCTTTTAAAGAGGACTTTTTTATTTCCATATCCCTGTTAAATCTCGCTATTGATTTCTATTCCATTAAAGCTCCCGATTGTTGAAGACTCAGTTTCAAGATAATGGCTGTTTCCGTTGCCTTGGATGGAGAAAGGAGTGCCGGGAAATCACTCGCTTTCCGTGGGAGGGCTCTGAGCCTCCTCGAACTTCGTCCTCCGGGGTCTCACCTGTCCCTTTGAATCCCACAGG